>NZ_JACVAQ010000003.1:300000-450760 GCF_014851905.1 Pseudomonas sp. PDM14
CTACGCGCACCTGCCGATGCCGCGCATGACCAACACCTACATGCTTGCCGGAGAGAGCGACCCGGAAGAAATCATCCGCTCGGTGAAGAAGGGGATCTACTGCGCCAACCTCGGCGGCGGTCAGGTCGACATCACCAGCGGCAAGTTCGTCTTCTCCACCAGTGAGGCCTACCTCATCGAGGACGGCAAGATCACCGCGCCGGTCAAGGGCGCGACCCTGATCGGCAACGGCCCGGAGGCGATGAGCAAGGTGTCGATGGTCGGCACCGACCTGGCCCTGGACAGCGGTGTGGGCACCTGTGGCAAGGACGGGCAGTCGGTGCCGGTCGGCGTCGGCCAGCCGACTCTGAAGATCGATGCGATTACCGTCGGTGGCACGGGTAGCTGAGGATGGCTCGGTCGGGCTGCAGGCGTTGCCTGCTAACCCGATTTGCAGGGTTAACGCAGGCCGCGCTGGGTTTCGTCCAGGTCGCGGATGTATTTGAAGACCTTGCGCGCGGCGGCTGGCGGTTTGTTCCGCGCCGCTTCGTGCTGGGCATGACGGATCAGGCTGCGCAGGTGCTGGCGGTCGGTTTCCGGGTAATCGACGACGAAGCTTTCCAGCGTGGTGTCGTCACCGGTGATCAGGCGGTCGCGCCAGCGTTCGAGGTTGTGGAAGCGCTCGTTGTATTCGCGGGTGGAGCTGTCGACCTGGTCGATCAGGGCGAGGATGCCCTCGACGTCCTGTTCGCGCATGAGCTTGCCGATGAACTGGACGTGGCGCTTTTTCGCCGCATTGGCCGTGTGTTTCGGCGCTTCGGCCAGGGCCTTGCGCATGGCATCGGTGAGCGGCAGCTTGGCCAGCAGGTCGGGCTTGAGGGTGGTGAGGCGCTGACCGAGGTCCTGCAGCGCATGCAGCTCGCGCTTGACCTGGGTCTTGCTCTTCTCGCCGGAGAAGTCGTCGTCGTAAGAATCAGCCATGGGGGCGGTCCAGAGGGAAACGCCGCCATGATAACGAGTCGGGGGTTGCCTGTCCCTGTTCCCGCAGCGGCGGGGAGGGTTCCCCATCAGTGGAGTGCAGCATGAGTTCAGCAGATAGCGTAGGCCCGCAGGCGTTGCCGGCCTTGCAGGCTCAGGTCGAACAGATCATCGCCGAAGCGCGCCGCCAGGGCGCCAGTGCCTGCGAAGTTGCCGTGTCAGTGGAGCAGGGCCTGTCCACCACGGTGCGCCAGCGCGAAGTCGAGACAGTCGAATTCAACCGGGACGAAGGCTTCGGCATCACCCTCTACGTCGGCCAGCGCAAGGGCTCGGCGAGCACCTCTGCCACCGGCGAGGCAGCAATTCGCGAAACCGTCGCCGCGGCCCTGGCCATCGCCAAGCACGCCTCGGAAGACGATTGCGCCGGTCTCGCCGACGCGGCGCTGATGGCCCGCGAACTGCCGGACCTGGACCTCTATCACCCCTGGTCGGTGACGCCCGAGCGCGCCATCGAACTGGCCCTGAGTTGTGAGGACGCCGCATTCGCCGCCGACCCGCGCATCAGCAATGCCGACGGCACCACCCTGAGTACCCACCAAGGCTGTCGCGTGTACGGCAACAGTCACGGCTTCATCGGCGGCTACGCCAGCACCCGGCACAGCCTCAGCTGCGTGATGATCGCCGAGGGTGAAGGGCAGATGCAGCGAGACTACTGGTACGACGTTAATCGCCAGGGCGAGCTGCTCGCCGACCCGCTGTTGATCGGCCGCCAGGCCGCGTCTCGTACGGCGGCACGCCTGGGTGCGCGCGCGGTGCCGACCTGCGAAGTCCCGGTGCTGTTCGCCGCGGAGCTGGCCACCGGGTTGTTCGGCAGCTTCCTCGGTGCGATCTCCGGCGGCAACCTGTACCGCAAATCCTCGTTCCTCGAAGGTGCTCTGGGGCAGCGTCTGTTCCCCGAGTGGCTGACCCTCGACGAGCGCCCGCTCATCCCGCGGGCGATGGGCAGTGCGACCTTCGACGGCGACGGCCTGGCAACCTATGCCAAGCCCTTCGTCACCGATGGCGAGCTGGTGTCCTACATCCTCGGCACCTATTCCGGGCGCAAGCTGAACCTGCCGAGCACGGCCAACTCCGGCGGCGTGCACAACCTGTTCGTCAGCCATGGCGACGAGGACCAGAAAGCGCTGATCCGCCGCATGGGGCGCGGCCTGCTAGTCACCGAGCTGATGGGCCACGGCCTGAACATGGTGACCGGCGACTACTCGCGCGGTGCTGCCGGTTTCTGGGTGGAGCGTGGCGAGATCCAGTTCCCGGTCCAGGAAGTGACCATTGCCGGCAACATGCGTGACATGTTCCGGCAGATCGTCGCCGTTGGCAGCGATCTCGAGCTGCGCGGCAACATCCGCACCGGCTCCGTGCTGATCGAGAAGATGACCGTCGCCGGCAGTTGATCGCTGCCGCTGCGACACCACCGCACGCCGTTCCAGGCGTGCGGTGAGGCTCCCGGGCACTCGCTGCGGGTGCCGATCCTTCCTTCCCTGAGTGTTTCTCCGTTCGTCACGGTGTGGTCGGTACGTGCGGTTTCTTCGTGCAGTCCTACAATGTATTGATTATTCTTATCAAATAAGAATTAATATCGTTTCATTGTGCTGAGGCTGTGCCATGGCGTTTCGCTCCCGTAATTCGCCGTGCCTGGACTGCTGGTTCTGGCAGGGTTTTCGTATCCGCTGCGCGTTGCTGCCCGACGAGCCGCGCCTGCTGGAGCTGTACTGGGCGCAGGGTCGGGAACTGGTCGAGCACGGCCTGCTCGGGCCGTGGCGGATGTCGCTGACCACCCTCAATCTGCTCCTCGATACCGCCTGCGATGCCGCACTGCCCTGGCACTGGCGCAGCCTCTGCCTCGATCACGCCTACCGCTCGCTGTATGCCCTGCAACACCTCGCTGCAAGCCGTCGCCAGCAACACAGCCTCAATCGCCTGCGCAACCGCCTGGCCACGCTGCACCTGCAGCCCTCCCTCACATCATCTGAACTGGCAGAAGGAAATCCGTATGAATGAGTCCCGCATCGAACACGACAGCATGGGCGAACTGGCGGTCCCCGCCGACGCGCTGTACGGCGCACAGACCCAGCGTGCGGTGAACAATTTCCCGGTGTCCGGGCAGCGCATGCCGGCCGCATTCATTCGTGCCCTGATCCTGGCGAAGGCCGCGGCGGCGCGGGCCAACGTCGACCTGGAACAGATCAGCCCGGCGCTCGGCGACGCCATCGCCGCCGCCTGTCAGCAGTTGCTGGATGGCGACTTCATGGCGCACTTCCCGGTGGATATCTTCCAGACCGGCTCGGGTACCAGCTCGAACATGAATGCCAACGAAGTGATCGCCACCCTTGCCAGCCGCATCCTCGGCGACAAGGTCAATCCCAACGACCACGTCAACTGCGGCCAGAGCAGCAACGACATCATCCCCACCACCATCCACGTCAGTGCTGCCATCGAGATCCACGAGCGCCTGTTGCCGGCCCTCGGCCACCTGCTGACCGTGCTCTGCGAAAAATCCTTGGAAGTGCAGCCCTATGTGAAGACCGGTCGCACCCACCTGATGGATGCCATGCCAGTGCGCATGAGCCAGGTACTCGACGGCTGGGCGCAGCAGATCCAGGCCAACATCGAGCACCTGCGCATGCTCCTGCCGAGCCTGCAGGCCCTGGCCCAAGGCGGCACGGCCGTCGGCACGGGGATCAACGCCCACCCGCGCTTCGCCGAATGCTTCTGCGCCGAACTCAAGGGGTTGGCCGGCCAGCCATTCACTCCTGGCGCCAACTTCTTCGCCCTGATCGGCTCGCAGGACACCGCCGTGGCCGTCTCCGGGCAACTGAAAACCACCGCCGTGTCGCTGATGAAGATCGCCAACGACCTGCGCTGGATGAACTCCGGGCCGCTCGCCGGCCTCGCCGAGATTGAACTGGAAGCGTTGCAACCGGGCTCCTCGATCATGCCGGGCAAGGTCAACCCGGTGATCCCGGAAGCCACCGCGATGGTTGCTGCTCAGGTGATCGGCAACGACGCGACCATCGCCATCGCCGGGCAGTCGGGCAACTTCGAGCTGAACGTGATGCTGCCGGTGATCGCGCAGAACCTGCTGCACAGCATCGAGTTGCTGAGCAATGCCAGCCGCCTGCTGGCCGATCGCGCCATCGCCAGCTTCACCGTCAATCAGCCGAAGCTGCGCGAAGCATTGGAGCGCAACCCGATCCTGGTGACCGCGCTGAATCCGCTGATCGGCTATCTCAAGGCTGCCGACATCGCCAAGCAGGCCTACAAGCAGGGTCGACCGATCATCGAGGTCGCGCTGGAGCACACCGACCTCAGCCGCGAGCAGCTCGAACAGCTGCTCAATCCGGAAAAACTCACTGAGGGCGGCCTGTAAAGGCGCACTCATCAAACCACGCCAGCGAGGAGGCGGATCGAATGGAGCATTGGAAACGAACCATCGAGACGGGTAATCGCTGCTTCCACGGCGGCGATTGGGTCGCCGCACGCGAACACTACCTGCAAGCCCTGGCGGAAGCGCAGTTGCTGCTCGAACGCTGGGGCGACGCCGAGTCGATCGTCGCCGCCTTCGTCATTTCCCACCATAACCTGGCTGACCTGCACTTGCGTCTCGGCCAGCCGGAAGAGGCGGCCGAGAACCTCTGCGCCAGCCACGAACGTCTGCTGCAGGCCGCGGCCAATCCCGATCTGCCGCCGACCCTGCGCGACGTGGCGCTGCGCCACAGCCGCCGCACCTACACCGAATTGCTGCACTTCATCAGCGAGTACGGCGCCTATCCACGAACCGATCGCCTGCTCGGCCACGCGCCGAAAGTCGACCGGTTGGTAGCGCCCAGCCGTCACTAAAGGAGCTAGACCATGCCGCACAGCCTGCCCCCATTGCCCTATGCCTACGACGCCCTGGAGCCGCATCTTGATGCGCAGACCATGGAAATCCACCACAGCAAGCACCACCAGACCTACATCAACAACCTCAATGCGGCACTAGAGGGCAGCACCTGGGCCGCACTGCCGGTCGAGGAACTGCTCCTGCGTCTGGCCGAAGTGCCGGCGAACCTGCAGGCCGCGGTGATCAACCAGGGCGGCGGGCACGCCAACCACAGCCTGTTCTGGCTGGTGATGTCACCGCAGGGCGGTGGTGAGCCACAGGGCGAGCTGGCGGGCGCAATCGACAGTCATTTGGGTGGTTTTGCTGCGTTCAAGGAAGCCTTCACCAAAGCGGCGCTGAGCCGTTTCGGCAGTGGCTGGGCCTGGCTCAGCGTGACCCCGGGCAAGACCCTGGTGGTGGAGAGCAGCGCCAACCAGGACAGCCCGCTGATGCACGGCAATACGCCGATCCTCGGGCTGGACGTGTGGGAGCACGCCTACTACCTGCGGTACCAGAACCGCCGCCCGGAATACATCGGTGCGTTCTACAACGTCATCGATTGGGCCGAGGTCGCTCGCCGCTATCAGGCCGCCCTGGCCTGATAAATCGCCGCCAGCCGAGGCCGGGAGGCCGTAGCACAGTTGAATCTAAGGGTGTTCATGCGAACCTTGCTGCAGAGTTTTTCCAACACCAACAGTCGCACCCTGCGCTATGTGCTGGGATTCACCGTGGTGCTCAGCGGCAGCACGCTGCTGCTGATGCAGGCGGCTGCGGCCACGCTGGTCATCGAGCCGCAACTGTGGCGGGCGCTGCAGGGCGGCATGCTGTGCGCGCTGGGCACGGCGCTCGGTGCGCTGCCGGTGCTGTTCATGCGCGGGATCTCCGTGCGCATGACCGACACCCTGCTCGGCTTCGGCGGCGGGGTGATGCTGGCGGCCACGGTATTCTCCCTGCTGATTCCGGCGCTGGATGCGGCGGGTGACCTGGGCTTCACCAAGTGGGGTGCCGGCTTTCTTGCCAGCCTCGGTGTGCTGATCGGCGCCAGCGCGCTGTTCGGCCTTGGTCGGCTGCTGCCGCAGCCGAATCTCGAGGTGCGTGAGGATGGCCGTCAGCCGATTCCGCCGCGGATCTTGTTGTTCGTCATCGCCGTGGTCCTGCACAACATTCCCGAGGGCATGGCGGTCGGCGTGTCCGCGGGTGCCGGTTTGCCCGGTGCCGACAGCCTGGCGATGGGCATTGCGCTGCAGGATCTGCCGGAAGGGTTGATCATTTCCCTGGTGCTCGCCGGTGCCGGCATGGGGCGCGGCAAGGCGCTGCTGATCGGCGCGGCGTCAGGGCTGGTCGAGCCGGTGTTCGCCGTGCTGTGCGCCTGGCTGGTCGGGGTGTCGGCGCTGCTGCTGCCCTGGGGATTGGCGCTGGCGGCGGGGGCGATGCTGTTTGCGGTGACTCACGAGATTATCCCCGAATCCCATCGCAAGGGCTTCGAGGCAGAGGCCAGCATGGGCCTGGCGGCAGGGTTCTGTCTGATGATGGTGATGGACACCGCGCTGGCCTGAGTCGGCTGGCGGCGGGGGAGGCGAGGATTACTCGCCTTCGTCGAACTTGTTGTTGATCAGCTCGATCAGCGCATTCAACGCGTTGTCATCCTGCTCGCCTTCGGTGTGCAGGTGCAGGGTGGTGCCCTTGCCGGCGGCCAGCATCATCACCGCCATGATGCTCTTGCCGTCCACCAGGCTCTCCGGCGAACGGCCGGCGCGGATCTGGCAGGGAAAGCGCCCGGCCACGCCAACGAACTTGGCCGCTGCACGGGCATGCAGGCCGAGTTTGTTGATGATGGTGATTTCACAGGCAGGCATTGCGCAGGGGATCCTTAGTGTAGGTCTCGATGGCGAACCTGGACGTTCTTCAGGGTCGGCTTGAGCGCTTCGCCCAGGCGGTTGGCCAAGTATACCGAGCGGTGATGACCACCGGTGCAGCCAATCGCGATGGTCACGTAGGCGCGGTTGCTGGCAGCGAAGCGCGGCAGCCATTTGCTCAGGTAGGCGTGGATGTCCTGGTACATCTCCTCGACATCCGGCTGCGCCGCGAGGTACTCGGCCACCGGTTGTTCCAGGCCGGACATTTCGCGCAGATCGGGCTTCCAGTACGGGTTGGGCAGGCAACGCACATCGAATACCAGGTCGGCGTCGACCGGCATGCCGCGCTTGAAGCCGAACGACTCGATGAGAAACGCGGTACCCGGCTCCGGCTTGTTCAGCAGGCGCAGCTTGATGGTGTCGCGCAACTGATAGAGGTTCAGGTGGGTGGTGTCGATCTTCAGGTCGGCCAGGTCGGTGATCGGTGCGAGCAGCAGCTCTTCATCACGGATGGCTTCGGCCAGGGCACGGCTTTCGTTGGTCAGCGGGTGGCGCCGGCGGGTCTCGGAGAAGCGCTTGAGCAGGGTCTCCTCATCGGCATCCAGATAGAGCACGTCGCAGACGATATGCCGGGCGCGGACTTCCTCGAGCAGTTCTGGGAAGCGCCGCAGCTGGCTGGGCAGGTTGCGCGCGTCGATCGACACGGCCACTTGCGGGTGCATCAGTTCGGTTTGCAGCAGGGCGCTTTGCGCCAGCTCGGGCAACAGGCCGGCGGGCAGGTTGTCGATGCAGTAGAAACCGTTGTCCTCCAGTACATCGAGGGCGGTGCTCTTGCCCGAGCCGGAGCGACCGCTGACGATGATCAGGCGCATGACCGCGCTCCTACTGGCCGTTCTGCACGTCGACGACGACCCGGTAGAGATCCTCGCTGCTCTGCGCCTGACGCAGGCGTTCGCGCACATCGGCGCGGTCGAGCATGCTGGCGATCTGCCGGAGCAGTTCGAGGTGCTCGTCGGTGGCCGCTTCCGGCACCAGGAGAACGAACAGCAGGTCGACCGGTGCACCGTCGATGGCGTCGAAATCGACCGACGCTTCCAGACGCAGCACGGCGCTTATCGGCGCAGTACAGCCGGGCAGGCGGCAGTGGGGAATGGCGATGCCGTTGCCGAAGCCGGTGGAGCCGAGCTTTTCACGGGCAATCAGGCTTTCGAAGATGTCTTGCCCATCGAGGTCAGGCAATTCACGCGCAACCAGGTTGGCAATCTGTTCTAGAACGCGTTTTTTACTGCCGCCCGGCACGTTCACGAGGGAACGGCCGGCGGTCAGGATGTTTTCGAGTCGGATCATGTGTGGGTAGGTATCAGCGGGCTGCGGCGCCTTGCAGGCGACCCAGCTGCTTTTCCTTGTGCTTGATCAGTTGGCGGTCGAGTTTGTCGGCGAGCAGATCGATCGCCGCATACATGTCTTCGTGTTCTGCGTTGGCGACCACTTCGCCTCCGGCGATGTGCAGGGTCGCTTCGATTTTCTGTTTGAGCTTCTCGACCTCCAGGGTCACCTGCACATTGGTGATCTTGTCGAAATGGCGCTCCAGCCGGCTGAGTTTCTCGCCGACATAGTCGCGCAGGGCGTCGGTCACATCCAGTTGATGTCCACTGATGTTGACTTGCATACCGCTTCTCCTTGTTGCCGTGTGTAAGAGACAGGCTAGCGGGCCTGCCACCGTAACACTCTGGCTGAGAGGGCTCTTGCACAACAGGTCTGGGGCGCGCTGCGGAAGCGTGTCGTCAGCCTGGCCGGTTGTGCAAAAGCCCTCCCTCAGTGCCACATCACATCAGTCGTTTGCGTTCGCTCGAAGGCGCTATCCCGAGGGATTCGCGGTATTTGGCGACTGTGCGACGAGCAACCTGAATGCCCTGTGCTTCCAGTAAACCAGCGATCTTGCTGTCACTCAACGGCTTTTTCGCGTTTTCCGCGGCGACCAGTTTCTTGATGATGGCGCGGATCGCGGTGGAGGAGCATTCACCGCCTTCGGAGGTGCTGACGTGGCTGGAGAAGAAGTACTTCAACTCGTAAATGCCGCGCGGGGTGTGCATGAATTTCTGCGTGGTGACGCGCGAGATGGTCGACTCATGCATGCCTACCGCCTCGGCGATGTCGTGCAGGACCAGGGGCTTCATCGCCTCGTCGCCATACTCGAGGAAGCCGCGCTGATGCTCGACGATCTGCGTGGCGACTTTCATCAGGGTTTCGTTGCGGCTCTGCAGGCTCTTGATGAACCAGCGGGCCTCCTGCAGCTGGTTGCGCATGAAGGTGTTGTCGGCGCTGGAGTCGGCGCGACGCACGAAGCCGGCGTACTGCGGGTTGACGCGCAGGCGCGGCACGGACTCCTGGTTCAACTCGACCAGCCAGCGCTCGTTGTGCTTGCGCACGATCACGTCCGGCACCACGTATTCCGGCTCGCTGGACTCGATCTGCGAACCGGGGCGCGGGTTGAGGCTCTGGATCAGTTCGATGACCTGTCGCAGCTCGTCTTCCTTGAGCTTCATGCGGCGCATCAGCTGGCTGTAGTCGCGGCTGCCGAGCAGGTCGAGGTGATCACCGGCGAGGCGGTTGGCCTCGGCCAGCCAGGGCGTATTTGCCGGCAACTGACGCAGTTGCAGCAGCAGGCATTCGCGCAGGTCGCGGGCACCAATACCCGCGGGTTCGAACTGCTGGATGCGATGCAGCACCGCCTCCACTTCGTCCAGCTCGACGTCCATTTCAGGATCGAAGGCGTCGACGATTTCCTCGAGCGATTCTTCCAGGTAGCCCTGGTTGTTGATGCAGTCGATCAGGGTCACGGCGATCAGGCGGTCGGTATCCGACATCGGCGCCAGATTGAGTTGCCACAACAGGTGAGTCTGCAGGCTCTCGCCGGCGGAAGTGCGGGTGGTGAAGTCCCACTCGTCGTCATCGTTACTCGGCAGGCTGCTGGCGCTGGTCTGGTAGACGTCTTCCCAGGCGGTATCGACCGGCAGCTCGTTAGGGATGCGCTCGTTCCACTCGCCGTCTTCGATCGAATCGGCGCTGGTGCTGTTGGTTTCCTGGTAGATCGCTTCCTGAACCGGTTGGTTGACCTGTTCTTCGCTGCCGTCGGCCATGGGGTCGGAGTTGTCGAAGTCCTCTCCTTCCTCCTGGCGCTCGAGCATGGGATTGGACTCCAGGGCCTCCTGGATTTCCTGTTGCAGGTCCAGGGTCGACAGCTGGAGTAGGCGAATGGCTTGCTGCAGCTGCGGTGTCATCGTCAGCTGCTGGCCCATCTTGAGGACTAGCGAGGGTTTCATGGCAGGAAGCTTTGCACCTTATTTGCTGGCGCAAGCGCGCCATTCACTACAGGGCGCCGAGGCGCCGCCAATAAGCAAATTATATGCCCAAAACTTTCGGCTTTGCCTAGGCTTGACAACATCCATGTAGTGAAGCGCGTGCCTGTGTCAGAGGCGGAATTCGTGTCCGAGGTAGACTTCTTTCACCAGCTGGTTGGCCAGAATGCTCTCGGCGTCGCCTTCGGCGATCAGCTGGCCATCGTTGACAATGTAGGCGGTCTCGCAGATGTCGAGCGTTTCGCGCACGTTGTGATCGGTGATCAGTACGCCGATGCCTTTGGCCTTGAGGTGATGAATGATCTGCTTGATGTCGCCGACGGAAATCGGGTCGACACCGGCAAAGGGTTCGTCGAGCAGGATGAATTTCGGCTCGGTCGCCAGGGCGCGGGCAATTTCCACGCGGCGGCGTTCACCGCCGGACAGGCTCATGCCCAGGCTGTCGCGGATGTGGCTGATATGGAATTCCTGCAGCAGGGTCTCCAGTGCGGCCTTGCGCCCGTCGCGGTCAAGATCCTTGCGGGTTTCCAGGATGGCCATGATGTTGTCGGCCACCGACAGCTTGCGGAAGATCGAGGCTTCCTGCGGCAGGTAGCCGATACCGACGCGTGCGCGACCGTGCATGGGCTGGTGGCTGACGTCGAGGTCGTCGATCAGCACGCGCCCCTGATCGGCCTGTACCAGGCCGACGATCATGTAGAAACAGGTGGTCTTGCCGGCACCGTTGGGGCCGAGCAGGCCGACGATCTGGCCGCTGTCGATGGACAGGCTGACGTCGCGAACGACCTGTCGGCCCTTGTAGCTCTTCGCCAGGTGTTGCGCTTTCAGGGTTGCCATTACTGCCCTTGCTCCGGCTGGCCGGTTTTCTTGCGCGGCTGGATGACCATGTCGATACGCGGACGCGGCGTGCTTACCGAGGTGCCATTGGCGCGGCCGGCGTTGACGATCTGGCGCTGGGTGTCATAGACGATCTTCTCGCCTTCGAAGGTGTTGCCTTCCTGAATCACCTTGGCCTGGTCGATCAGCACGATGCGCTCGTTGCTGGCGAAATACTGGATGGTCAGGCCGTATGCCTTGACGATCTGCTTGTCGGCAGCCGGTTTCTGCTCGTAGTAGGCCGGGCGGCCAACCGAGGTGAACACTTCGACTTCGCCGTTGGCGTCCTGGGTGATGGTCACCGTGTCGCCGGTGATCTTCATGGTGCCCTGGGTGATGACGACGCCGCCGCGATACACGGCCACGCCTTGTTTGTCGTCCAGTTCAGCGCTGTCGGCCTGGACGCGGATCGGTTGATCGCGGTCGCTTGGCAGGGCCCAGGTACTTGCGCTTCCAAGCGCTGCGCCGAGGCCGATGAACAGTAGGGGGAGGGTTTTAACGAACCTCATGCTGGCCTCTTACGTTGGACAGCAGGTTGATCCTGCCGTCATTCATGTACGCTTTCATTCCTTTTGCCGTGGTCACCCCGTTGGCGGCCTCGATTCTAACGGCTTGCCGGGTTTGCGCATATTCCTTATCGGGAAATACCGTCATGCGGCTGCTGGTGATCACGGTGGGGCGGCCCTTGGCGTCGGTGCGTGCGATGCGCACATCGTCGATCAGCTCGACTTCCTTGCCCTCCGGGGCGACTTCGCCGCGCGCGCTCTGGATATGCCATGGGTAGGGCGTGCCACGGTACAGCTGCAGGTCGGGCTTGCTCACCAGGGTCACGTCGCTGGCCTTGAGGTGCTCCAGTTTTTCGGCGGTCATCTCGTAGTGCAGCTGGCCGTCTTCCTGGTATTGCTGGGTGCTGGCGTTGATGGCGTAGAAGTCGACCGCGCTTTCGGCCTCGGCGACGGTCTGCCGCTCCATGAAACTCTCCGGGCGGATGTTCCAGTAGCCAACGGCGACCAGCAGGGCGGCGATCAGGGTGAAAATCACGGGGCGGCGCAGTTTGGCGAACATGGCTGATCCTAGAGGTAGGCGGCCTGGGCGGCGTCTAGACTGCCCTGGGCGCGCATGATCAATTCACAGAACTCGCGTGCGGCACCTTCGCCGCCGCGTGCCGCCGTGACCCCGTGGGCGTGCTGGCGAACGAAACCGTCCGCACTGGCTACCGCCATGCCCAGGCCGACGCGGCGAATCACCGGCAGGTCGGGCAGGTCGTCGCCCAGGTAGGCGACCTGTTCGTAGCTCAGGCCCAGCTCGCCGAGCAGTTCGTCGAGCACCACCAGCTTGTCTTCGCGACCCTGATACAGGTGCTGGATGCCGAGGTTCTGCGCGCGGCGCTCGACCACCGGCGTCTTGCGTCCGCTGATGATCGCGGTGCGCACGCCGGAGTTGATCAGCATCTTGATGCCGTGGCCGTCGAGGGTGTTGAAGGTCTTGAATTCGCTGCCGTCGGTGAGGAAGTACAGGCGGCCATCGGTGAGCACACCGTCGACGTCGAAGATCGCCAGCTTCACCGCTTTGGCGCGCTGCGCCAGTTCATCGTGTTTCGCTGCATCGCTCATTCAGAGTACTCCGGCGCGCAGAAGGTCGTGCATGTTGAGGGCGCCGACAGGCGTGTCGGCGTCGTCGGTCACGACCAGCGAGTTTATCTTGTGGTCTTCCATGATTCTCAGCGCTTCGGCGGCGAGCATCTCGGCGCGGGCGGTCTTGCCGTGCACGGTCATGACGTCGTCGATGATCGCATTGCGCACGTCGATGCCCTTGTCCAGGGTGCGACGCAGGTCGCCGTCGGTGAAGATCCCGGCCAGTTTGCCGTCGGCTTCGATGATCACGGTCATGCCGAGGCCCTTGCGGGTCATTTCCAGCAGTGCATCGCGCAGCGACGTGCCCCGGCCAACCAGTGGCAGGCGTTCGCCGGCGTGCATGACGTTCTCCACCTTGAGCAGCAGGCGGCGGCCCAGTGCGCCACCGGGATGGGAGAAGGCGAAATCCTCGGCGGTGAAGCCGCGGGCCTCGAGCAGGGCAATGGCCAGGGCGTCGCCGAGGACCAGTGATACGGTGGTGGAAGAAGTGGGTGCCAGATTCAGTGGACAGGCTTCCTGGGCCACGCGGGCGTCCAGGTTGACTTCGGCGGCCTTGGCCAGCGGCGATTCCGGGTTGCCGGTCATGCTGATGAGGGTGATGCCCAGGCGCTTGATCAGCGGCAGCAGGGTGACGATCTCGGCAGTGGAGCCGGAGTTGGACAGGGCAACCACGACATCGTCACGGGTGATCATGCCCATGTCGCCGTGACTGGCCTCGGCCGGATGCACGAAGAACGCTGGTGTGCCGGTACTGGCCAGGGTGGCGGCAATCTTGTTGCCGACGTGGCCGGACTTGCCCATGCCTACCACGACGATGCGGCCCTTGCAGGCCAGCAGCAGTTCGCACGCACGGACGAAGTCGCCGTTGATGCGGGCGAGCAGGTCTTGAATGGCCTCCAGTTCGAGGCGGATGGTGCGTTGGGCGGACTGGATCAGATCGCTGGACTGGCTCATGGCAGGGTTCACGGTGGCCGGCAGAAAAGTGCGAGATTATAACGGGAAAGGTGGAATGCCTCACCCCTGATGGTATCGACGTGCTGCGCAGTAGGCCGCAATTGCCTGAAATCATTGCAGCGCCTTGGGGCGCGCAAGGCGGCAGTGGTATATTGCGCGCCCTGTTCGGCCAGCCTGTGTGCGTAGTGTCCCGGTTCGGGAATGCTGCGTCTGTTCCAGGGAATGGCCGTTTCACAAGGAGTTTGGATGAGCGCCGATAATGCTTACGCTGTCGAGTTGAAGGGC
The DNA here is from genome assembly GCF_014851905.1 of Pseudomonas sp. PDM14. NCBI lineage: Bacteria > Pseudomonadati > Pseudomonadota > Gammaproteobacteria > Pseudomonadales > Pseudomonadaceae > Pseudomonas > Pseudomonas sp. PDM14. The sequence goes on from NZ_JACVAQ010000003.1 coordinate 313,841, forward strand.
CTGACCTTCAAGCGTGGCGCCCGCACCATCTTTGACAACGTCGATATCCGTATCCCGCGCGGCAAGGTCACCGGCATCATGGGGCCTTCCGGCTGCGGCAAGACCACGCTGCTGCGCCTGATCGCCGCGCAGCTCAAGCCCGCCGCCGGTGAAGTCTGGGTCAACGGGCAGAATCTGCCGACCCTGTCGCGAGCCGATCTGTTCGACATGCGCAAGCAGTTCGGCGTGCTGTTCCAGAGCGGCGCACTGTTCACCGATCTCGATGTGTTCGAAAACGTGGCATTTCCGCTGCGCGTGCATACCCGCCTGTCTGACGAGATGATTCGCGACATCGTGCTGCTGAAGCTGCAGGCCGTGGGCCTGCGGGGCGCTGTCGAACTGATGCCGGACGAGCTGTCCGGCGGCATGAAGCGGCGCGTCGCGCTCGCCCGGGCGATTGCCCTGGACCCGCAGATCCTCATGTACGACGAGCCGTTCGTCGGCCAGGACCCGATCGCCATGGGCGTGCTGGTGCGCCTGATCCGCCTGCTCAACGACGCACTGGGTATCACCAGCATCGTGGTGTCCCACGACCTGGCCGAAACCGCCAGCATTGCCGACTACCTCTATGTGGTTGGTGATGGTCAAGTGCTCGGTCAGGGCACCCCGGCGGAACTGATGAGTTCGGACAACCCGCGCATCCAGCAATTCATGAAGGGGATTCCCGACGGCCCGGTGCCGTTCCATTACCCCGCGCCGGATTACCTTGACGACCTGTTGGGAGCGCCTTGATGCGTAAGTCTTCTCCGCTCGAGCGCGTGCGCCTGTTCGGCCGCTCCGGGATCGACGTGGTCGGCACTCTGGGGCGCTCGCTGCTGTTCCTCCTGAGTTCTCTGTTCGGTCGCAGCGGCCTGCGCAACGGCACTCAACTGCTGATTCGCCAGCTGTACTCGATCGGTGTGCTGTCGCTGCCAATCATCGTGGTGGCCGGCCTGTTCATCGGCATGGTGCTGGCGCTGCAGGGCTACAACATTCTGACTGCCTACGGGTCTGAGCAAGCGGTGGGGCAGATGGTTGCCCTGACTCTTCTACGCGAGCTGGGCCCGGTGGTGACCGGTCTGCTGTTTGCCGGTCGCGCCGGTTCGGCGCTGACGGCCGAGATCGGCAACATGAAGTCCACCGAGCAGATTTCCAGCCTGGAAATGATCGGTGTCGATCCGCTGAAGTACATCATTGCCCCGCGTCTGTGGGCCGGGTTCATCTCCATGCCGCTGCTGGCCGCGATCTTCAGCGTGGTCGGTATCTGGGGCGGGGCGATGGTCGCCGTGGACTGGCTGGGGGTGTACGAGGGGTCGTTCTGGTCGAACATGCAGAACAGCGTGGACTTCATGGACGATGTGCTCAACGGCGTGATCAAGAGCGTCGTATTTGCCTTCGTGGTGACCTGGATCGCCGTGTTCCAGGGCTATGACTGCGAGCCGACCTCCGAAGGCATCAGCCGCGCCACGACCAAGACCGTGGTTTACGCCTCGCTGGCCGTGCTTGGCCTCGACTTTATTCTGACCGCCCTGATGTTTGGAGATATCTGATGCAAAGCCGCTCCCTGGAAATCGGCGTGGGTCTGTTCCTGCTGGCAGGCCTGCTGGCCCTGCTGCTTCTTGCCCTGCGCGTCAGCGGCCTGTCGCCCGGCAGTTCGGAAGAAACCTACAAGCTGTACGCGCATTTCGACAATATTGCCGGTTTGACGGTCAGAGCTAAGGTGACCATGGCCGGTGTGACCATCGGCAAGGTCACCGCCATCGATCTGGACCGTGACAGCTACACCGGTCGCGTGACCATGGAGCTGGAAAAACGCGTGGACAATCTGCCCACCGATTCAACCGCTTCCATCCTCACCGCCGGCCTGCTGGGCGAGAAGTACATCGGCATCAGTGTCGGTGGCGAGGAGGATCTGCTGGCGGACGGTGGCACCATCCACGACACGCAGTCGGCGCTGGTGCTGGAAGACCTGATCGGCAAGTTCCTGATCAATTCGGTCAACAAAGAAAGCAAATGAGGACCTTCTCCATGATCACTACCTTGCGTCGCGGCCTGCTGGTGCTGCTCGCCGCCCTGCCGCTGTTTGCGCTGGCCGCGCCTGGCGCCCACGAAGTGGTGCAGCAGACGACCGACAAACTGCTCGCTGACCTGAAAACCAACAAGGACAGCTACAAGCAGAACCCGCAGGCGTTCTATGACGCACTCAACGAGATCCTTGGCCCGGTGGTCGACAGCGACGGCATCTCGCGCAGCATCATGACCGTCAAGTACTCGCGCAAGGCCACCCCGGAGCAGATGAAGCGCTTCGAGGAGAACTTCAAGCGCAGCCTGATGCAGTTCTACGGCAACGCGTTGCTGGAGTACGACAACCAGGGCATCCGCGTGCTGCCGGCGAAGAGCGAAGAAGGCGGCCGCGCCACTGTGGGTATGGAAGTGAAGGACAAGAAGGGCGCGGTCTACCCGGTGTCCTACACCATGGTGCAGAACGACGGCCAGTGGATGCTGCGCAACGTGATCATCAACGGCATCAACATCGGCAAGCTGTTCCGCGACCAGTTCGCCGACAGCATGCAGCGCAACGGCAACGATCTGGACAAGACCATCGACGGCTGGGCCGAGATCGTCGCCAAGGCCAAGCAGACCGAAGAAGGCCAGAAGGCGGCCGGGCATGAGTGAGGCCGCGATCACGGCGGTCGGCACCGGCGAGCTGCGGCTCAGCGGGGTGCTCGACTACCGCAGCGGACCGGAGCTGCGCGACAGCGGGCGCAAGCTGATCAAGGAAAGCACGGCGCCTGCGCTGGTACTCGACTGCTCGGCGGTGGAGAAATCCAGCAGTGTCGGCCTGTCGTTGCTGCTGGCGTACCTGCGTGACGCCCGCGCTGTCGGCCGCAGCCTGTCGATTCGCGGCCTGCCGGCGGACATGCAGGGCATCGCCAAGGTGTCCGGCCTGCTCGACGTGCTGACCCCGCACGCTTGAGAGGCTGCAGGGCCCTCCGTCAGCGCGCCCGGTTGCGGGCTTCGCAGGCGGGGGGCTTTTTTGTATCATGGCCGGCCCGCGAGCCTTGGCCCGCCATGAATTCTTTAGCGTCGATCGAGGTTGAGCATGCAGGCCGTTGAAGTTAAGAGCCTCCTGGAAGCAAAGATGCCCGGTACCCGGGTCGAGGTGGAAGGCGAGGGCTGCAATTTCCAGCTGAACCTGATCAGCGACGAGCTGGCCGCCCTCAGCCCGGTCAAGCGCCAGCAGCAGATTTACGCCCATCTCAACGAGTGGATCGCCAGTGGCGCCATCCATGCCGTGACCATGAAATTCTTCAGCCAGGCCGCCTGGGCCGAGCGTTCCTGAGCCTGCGGGCAGCGAGATCCAAATGGACAAACTGATTATTACCGGCGGCATCCGCCTGAATGGCGAAATCCGCATCTCCGGGGCGAAGAACTCCGCCCTGCCGATTCTCGCGGCCACCCTGCTGGCCGACACCCCGGTCACCGTGTGCAACCTGCCGCACCTGCACGACATCACCACCATGATCGAGCTGTTCGGGCGCATGGGTGTGCAGCCGATCATCGACGAGAAGCTCAGCGTCGAAGTCGATGCCAGCAGCATCAAGACTCTGATCGCGCCTTACGAGCTGGTGAAGACCATGCGCGCCTCGATCCTGGTACTGGGTCCGATGGTTGCCCGTTTCGGTGAAGCCGAAGTCGCATTGCCCGGCGGTTGCGCCATCGGCTCGCGTCCGGTCGACCTGCACATCCGTGGCCTCGAAGCCATGGGCGCGAAGATCGACGTCGAAGGCGGCTACATCAAGGCCAAGGCGCCGGAAGGCGGCCTGCGTGGCGCGCACTTCTTCTTCGATATCGTCAGCGTGACCGGTACCGAGAACATCATGATGGCCGCTGCCCTGGCCCGTGGTCGCACCGTGCTGGAAAACGCCGCGCGCGAGCCGGAGGTGGTCGACCTGGCCAACTTCATCAACGCCATGGGCGGCAAGGTCAGCGGCGCCGGCACCGACACCATCACCATCGACGGCGTCGAGCGCCTGGGTGGCGGTCGTTACAGCGTGATGCCCGACCGTATCGAGACCGGGACCTATCTGGTCGCGGCTGCCGCCACTGGCGGCCGGGTCAAACTGAAGGATACCGATCCGACCATCCTCGAGGCCGTACTGGCCAAGCTGCAGGAAGCCGGCGCGGAAATCACCACCGGCAAGGACTGGATCGAGCTGGACATGAAGGGCAAGCGGCCGAAGGCGGTCAACGTGCGCACCGCGCCGTACCCGGCCTTCCCGACCGACATGCAGGCGCAGTTCATCTCCCTCAACGCCATCGCCGAGGGCACCGGTACCGTCATCGAGACGGTGTTCGAGAACCGCTTCATGCACGTCTACGAGATGAACCGCATGGGCGCGCAGATCCTGGTCGAAGGCAACACCGCCATCGTCACCGGCGAGCAGAGCCTCAAGGGCGCGCCCGTGATGGCCACCGACCTGCGTGCATCTGCCAGCCTGGTGATCGCCGCACTGGTCGCCGAGGGCGAAACCCTGATCGACCGCATCTACCACATCGATCGTGGCTACGAGTGCATCGAGGAAAAACTGCAACTGCTGGGCGCCAAGATTCGCCGCGTTCCGGGCTAGTTGCGGGTCGCTCCAGTGCTGCGCTGGCGGGCTCGTGCTCGCCAGCGCCAGATTCAAAGCGCTTCTAAGGATTAGGTTTAGCAATGCTCACCATCGCGCTGTCCAAAGGTCGCATCCTCGATGACACCCTGCCGCTGCTGGCCGAGGCCGGCATTGTGCCGACCGAAAATCCGGACAAGAGCCGCAAGCTGATCATCCCCACCACCCTGGAAGATGTGCAGCTGCTCATCGTCCGTGCCACCGACGTGCCGACCTATGTCGAACATGGCGCCGCCGATATTGGCGTGGCCGGCAAGGATGTGCTGCTCGAATACGGTGGCCAGGGCCTGTACGAGCCGCTCGATCTGCGCATCGCCAAGTGCAAGCTGATGACCGCCGGCAAGGTCGGCGCGCCGGAGCCCAAGGGCCGTCTGCGCGTGGCCACCAAGTTCGTCAACGTCGCCAAGCGCTACTACGCCGAACAGGGCCGTCAGGTCGACGTGATCAAGCTGTACGGCTCCATGGAGCTGGCGCCGCTGGTGGGCCTGGCCGACAAGATCATCGACGTGGTCGACACTGGCAACACCCTGCGCGCCAACGGCCTGGAAGCCCAGGAACTGATCGCCACGATCAGCTCACGGCTGATCGTCAACAAGGCTTCGATGAAGATGCAGCACAGCCGCATCCAGGCGCTGATCGACACCCTGCGCAGCGCCGTCGAATCCCGACACCCGAGCTGATCCCTCTGCGCGACATCGTCGCGCGACCGCCAAGGACGGCGGAAATGCCGAAAATGCAGGAGCAATTTTCGGCCCGCCTATCCGTGTCATAGCCAGAATTCTCAGGTGCCCGCGCGGAACGGCTGGTACCCTACGGGCGCCCGAGCATTTGCCAATCAAGAGGCCCGCTATGACCGCTCCCATCGCCATCCGCCGACTCAATGCCGCTGACCAGGACTTCGCTCGACACCTGGATAATCTGCTGAGCTGGGAAAGTGTGTCGGACGATGGCGTCAACCAGCGCGTGCTCGACATCATCAAGGCAGTGCGTGAGCGCGGCGACGCGGCGCTGATCGAGTTCACCGAGAAGTTCGACGGCCTCGACGTCGCCTCGATGGCCGACCTGATCCTGCCGCGCGAGCGCCTGGAGCTGGCCCTGACCCGCATCACCCCGGAGCAGCGCGGTTCGCTGGAAATCGCCGCCGAGCGCGTGCGCCTGTACCACGAGCGGCAGAAACAGGACTCCTGGCAATACACCGAGGCCGACGGCACGGTGCTGGGGCAGAAGGTCACCCCGCTGGACCGCGCCGGCCTGTACGTGCCGGGCGGCAAGGCGTCGTACCCGTCCTCGGTGCTGATGAACGCGATTCCGGCCAAGGTCGCCGGCGTGCCGGAAGTGGTCATGGTGGTGCCGACCCCGCGTGGCGAGATCAACGAGATCGTCCTCGCGGCGGCCTGCATCGCCGGTGTCGACCGGGTGTTCACCATCGGCGGCGCACAGGCCGTGGCCGCGCTGGCCTACGGCACCGAGAGCGTGCCGCCGGTGGACAAGATCGTCGGCCCCGGCAACATCTACGTCGCCACCGCCAAGCGCCATGTGTTCGGCAAGGTCGGCATCGACATGATCGCCGGCCCGTCGGAGATCCTCGTGGTCTGCGACGGCCAGACCGACCCGGACTGGATCGCCATGGACCTGTTCTCCCAGGCCGAGCACGACGAGGATGCGCAGTCGATTCTGGTCAGCCCGGATGCGGCGTTCCTCGACCGTGTGGCCGAGAGCATCGCCAAGCTGTTGCCGACCCTGGAGCGCGAAACCATCGCGCGTACGTCCCTCGAAGGCCGCGGCGCGCTGATTCTGGTTGCCGACATGGCCCAGGCCATCGACGTCGCCAACCGCATCGCGCCGGAGCACCTCGAGCTGTCGGTGGAGAATCCCGAGCAGTACCTGCCGCAGATCCGCCATGCCGGCGCGATCTTCATGGGCCGCTACACCGCCGAAGCGCTGGGCGATTACTGCGCCGGGCCAAACCACGTGCTGCCGACCTCCGGCACCGCGCGCTTCTCCTCGCCGCTGGGCGTGTACGACTTCCAGAAACGCTCGTCGATCATCCATTGCTCGGCCGATGGTGCATCCGAGCTGGGCAAGGTTGCCTCCGTGCTGGCCCGTGGCGAGTCGCTGACCGCGCATGCGCGCAGCGCCGAGTATCGCATCAAGCCCTGAGGGCTGTTACGCAACAGCTTCGTAGGATGGGTGTCGCGAAGCGATACCCATCACCCGTACAACGAATTCGAGGAGAGAGGGCAGATGAGCAAGTTCTGGAGCCCCTTCGTCAAGGACCTGGTGCCTTACGTGCCGGGTGAGCAGCCGAAACTGGCCAAGCTGGTCAAGCTCAACACCAACGAGAACCCCTTCGGCCCATCGCCGAAGGCCATCGCGGCGATGCAGACCGAGCTGAACGACAACCTGCGCCTGTACCCGGACCCCAACGGCGAGCGCCTGAAGCAGGCGGTGGCCGAGTACTACGGCGTGACCGCCGCGGAGGTGTTCGTCGGCAACGGCTCGGACGAGGTTCTGGCGCACGCCTTCCACGGCCTGTTTCAGAACGGCAGGCCGTTGCTGTTCCCGGATGTCACCTACAGCTTCTACCCGGTGTACTGCGGCCTGTACGGCATCGAGTTCGAGGCGCTGCCGTTGGACGATGCATTTCAGATCCGCGTCGAGGATTACGCGCGGCCCAATGGCGGCATCATCTTCCCCAACCCCAACGCACCGACCGGTTGCGCCCTGGGGCTGGAGGCGATTGAGCGCCTGCTGCAGGCCAACCCGGACAGCGTGGTGCTGATCGACGAGGCCTACATCGACTTCGGCGGCGAGACGGCCATTGGCCTGGTGGGCAAGTACCCCAACCTGCTGGTCAGCCAGACCCTGTCCAAGTCGCGTTCGCTGGCCGGACTGCGCGTCGGCATCGCGGTCGGTCACCCGGACCTGATCGAGGCGCTGGAGCGGATCAAGAACAGCTTCAACTCCTACCCGCTGGACCGCATGGCCATCGTCGGCGCTGCGGCGGCATTCGAGGACAAGGAATACTTCGAGCAAACCTGCCAGGCGGTGATCGACAGCCGCGAGCAGGTGGTTGGCGCGCTGACCGGGCTGGGCTTCGAGGTGCTGCCGTCGGCGGCCAACTTCGTCTTCGCCCGTCACCCGCAACGCGATGCCGGCGAGCTGGCGGCGGCGCTGCGCGAACACGGTGTGATCGTGCGGCACTTCAAGCAGCAGCGCATTGCCCAGTTCCTGCGCATCACCATCGGTGCGACGGAGCAGAACCAGGCGCTGCTCGATGCCTTGCAGCAGATCCTCTGATGATCCATTCGCAGCGGCCCGAAGCGGCCTGCTGCTGGAAATGAAAACGGCGCCCGAAGGCGCCGTTTTTCATTGTGCAAAGGTGTCGATCGTTCCCGCGCTCTGCGTGGGAATGCGTGTTGTGGCGCTCCGCGCCACGCCCCTACCGGCGCATGAGCCTGTCGGACGCGCAGCGTCCTGGGAGGCATGCCCACGCGGAGCGTGGGAACGACCGGCGTGGGGGGGGCAGCCTTACGGCGTCTGCTTGGCCATGTCCTGCAGGCGCTGTGCGCTCTTGGCGTTGGCGTCCTCGATCTGTTGCTTGAGCTGGGCGATCTGCTGCTGCGCCTGCGCGGCCTGTTCGGCTTGCAGGCTGGCCTGGGTCGCGGTGGCGCCGCCGTCGCAGGCGCTCAGGGTGAGCAGGGCGGAGGCAATCAGCAGGGGCGAGACGATAGTGCGCATGGCGGCTCCTTGAGCGAGAAGCCGCCACCATAGCGCAGTGCACGTGGCGCGCACAGGCGACTCAGCCGTAACGCTTCTTCGCCTCGATGGCCAGGCCGCTGCCGATGCTGCCGAAGGTGTTGCCTTCGGTGGCGCGGGCGTTGGGCAGCAGGGCGCAGATGCTCTGGCGCAGCGCCGGGATGCCGCTGGAGCCGCCGGTGAAGAACACCGTGTCGATGGCCTCGGCCTTCACCCCAGCCTGGACCAGCAGCGCGCTGACGCCGTCACGCACGCGCTCGAGCAGGCCGCCGATGGCCTGGTCGAACAGCGTGCGGTCGAGCAACACGGCCAGGTCGGTTTCGACGCGGCCGAGGTCGATGCGGTGCTGCGGCTGCTCGGTCAGGGCGATCTTGCTCTCCTCCACCTGCATCGCCAGCCAGTGCCCGGCGCGCTGCTCGATCAGCTTGAACAGGCGGTCGATGCCGGTTGGGTCGACGATGTCGTAGCGCATGTTCTGCAGGGCCAGCTGCGACTTCTGCGCGTAAACCGCGTTGATCGTGTGCCAAGTGGCGAGGTTGAGGTGGTAGCTGGTCGGCATGAAGGCGTCGCTTTTCATCCGGCTGCCGTAGCCGAACAGCGGCATCACGCCTTCCAGGCTCAGCTGCTTGTCAAAGTCGGTACCGCCGATGTGCACGCCGCCGGTGGCGAGGATGTCGCTCTGGCGGTCGGCGAGATCGCGGCGCTCGGGCGACAGGCGGATCAGCGAGAAGTCCGAGGTACCGCCGCCGATGTCGACGATCAGCACACGCTCCTCGCGGGTGATGCTGCGCTCGTAGTCGAAGGCCGCGGCGATCGGCTCGAACTGGAAGGACACGTCCTTGAAACCGAGCTTGTGCGCCACCGCGGTGAGGGTGTTGGCGGCCTCGGCATCGGCAACCGGGTCGTCGTCGACGAAGAACACCGGGCGGCCCAGGACCACCTGGTCGAACTCGCGGCCGGCGAAGGCCTCGGCGCGTTTTTTCAGTTCACCGATGAAGAATCCGAGCAGGTCGCGAAAGGGCAGGGCGCTGCCGAGCACGGTGGTTTCGCTTTTCAGCAGCTTGGAGCCGAGCAGGCTCTTCAGCGAGCGCATCAGGCGGCCTTCGTAGCCTTCCAGGTACTCGCCGAGCGCCTGGCGGCCGTAGACCGGGCGGCGTTCCTCGCTGTTGAAGAAGACCACGGAGGGCAGGGTGATCTTGCCGTCTTCCAGTTCCAGCAGCGGCTCTACGCCTGCGCGCCACCAGCCAACGGTGGAGTTGGAGGTGCCGAAGTCGATGCCCAGGGCGTTGGCAGAAAAATCCTGACTCATGCTGCTGCGGTTCCGGTGAAAAAACGGCCGCGCAGTTTATGCGAGAGTCGCGTCCTGCGCTCGGGCAATTGTGTGCCGACCATCGGTGACCAATGGCCGGTGCTGACGGATGGCGCGAGGCCTGGTGAGTCGGCTGGTCGTCGACGACAGCAGACGCCGCCGACCAGCTGGATGACGCGGATTACTCGTGGTGCGCTTCGCCGAGGAAGGTCAGCGAGGTAAAGAGGCCGCGCTCGCTGATGTCCTTGTCGTTCTGTACCGGCACGTACAGCGACGCGGCGATGATGTTCAGGCCCTCGTTGCGCACCACGACCTGGGCACGGCCGTCGGCATCGGTTTCAGCGCTGATCTGGTGCGGCGCGCCGCGGTAGTCGCCGATCAGCTTGACCCCGGCTGCCGGTTTGCCGTCGACCAGCACGCGTACCGGCAGCGGTTTGCCGACGCCGACGCCGAGCGGGTCGACCTCGGGCACGATCACCAGTTTCAGGGCGTCCAGCTTCGGCAGCTTGGCGCCGACCTGGTGGATGGCCAGGCTGTACTTCCAGGTGTGCAGTGAGTGCACGGAGTTCGGCACCTGCGAGCGGCCCTGGTTGACCCACTTCTTGTCCGGCGTCTGCGACCAGGCGCCGTTGTCCAAGGCAACGGCCACCACGGCAGCGGGTTTGAGCGGTTGCAGGCGGGCATGGTCGTCGAGGCGCTGGATGGTCACCGGGATCATCTTGCCGGCGGCGTTGTAGGCCCAGGCAGCGGCGACCTTGTCGGCCTTGAAGGCATCGTCCTCGGCGCCGTGGCCGTAGACCACCTCGATGTTGCCGCGGCGCTGTTCGGTCCACAGACCGTGGGCCTGGGTAGTGGCGGTGAACAGACTGGCGCAGAGGCCGGCGAGCAGCAGGGAATGGCGGTTGAGCATGGCAGAAGTCCTTTTGATCAGAGGTTGACGGTGAGGCTGAGGCTGACGTTGCGCGGGTCACCCGGCATGACCCAGGTGCTGTTGTAGGCGCGTTCGTAATACTTGCGGTCGAACAGGTTGTTCAGGTTCAGGCCGACGGTGAGGTTGTCACTGGCCTTGTAGTGGGCGAGCAGGTCGACGGTGCTGTAGGCAGGTACTTCGAAGTCGGTGCCGGCCTGGCCGGAGCGGTCGCCGACGTAGTTGGCCGCGGCGCCGATGTCCGAGCCGCGCAGCGCGCCGTTCTGGAATTCGTACACGGCCATCACGCTGCCGCTGTGACGGGCGATGCCGAGCAGGTCGCTGCCCTCGGGCAGGGCGGCGTCGCCCTTGGTCACTTCGGCATCGATGTAGGCGTAGGCGCCGATCACGCGCAGGGCGTCGGTGAGCTGCCCGCTGACCTGCAGGTCCAGGCCCTGGCTGCGTGCTTCGCCGGCAGCGATGCTGTTGCCGAGGGCGTCGGTGGTCAGCACGTTTTCCTTGTCGATGCGAAACAGCGCCACGGTGGCGCCGACGCGGCTGTCGAACAGGTCGAGCTTGAGGCCGGTCTCGTAGCCGATGCCCTTCTCCGGTTTGAACACCTGGCCCTGGTTGCCGATGCTGTTGGGGCGGAACGAGGTGGAGGCGTTGGCGAACACGCCGACCTCGGGCGTGAGCTGGTAGAGGGCGCCGATACGCGGGGTGGCGACATCCTTTTCCTGGGTGTTGGCAACACCGCTGGTGCGGTTCAGCGAGGTCTGCTCGAAATGCTCCAGACGTACGCCGAGCAGCCCGCGCAGGCGCTCGGTGAAGGCGATCTGGTCCTGCAGGTTGAGCGCGTAGCTTTCGGTGTGCTCGTGAAAGTCGTTGCGGTTGACGATGGCCGGCTTCGGCTGGCCGTACACCGGGTTGTAGATGTCCTGGCCGTAGCCCAGCGAGGTCACGCTTTGCGGGTACTTCTGGCTGTTGCGGTAGTTCTCGTACTCCAGACCGATCAGGCTCTGGTGCTGCCAGCCACCCAGCTCGAAGCTGCCGTGCAGCTCGGCCTGGGTGATGTTGTCGTTCCATTCGAAATCGCGCTGGCGATAGAAGCGCGTGACCACGTCGCCGACCAGGCGCTGGGTCTCCGAGCTGTCGCCTTCGAGCGTGCCCTGGGTGTAGTGGTTGGCCAGGCGCAGTTTCCAGCTTTCGTTGAGGTAGTGCTCGAGGGCGAGGTCGAGGGTCTGGTTGTTGTTCTCGATGTCGCCGTCGTTGGGCTCGCCGAGGAAGGTCGAGCGTTTCACCCCGCCCAGTTCGCCATTCACCGCCGGGATGCCACGGTCGAACACCGATTCGGTGCGCGAGAATTCGCTGTCGATCAGCAGACGCGTGTCCGGGCTGAGCTGCCAGATGAGCGACGGACTGACGATCTGCCGCCGGTTGCCGGCGTAGTCGCGGAAGCTGTCGTTGTCTTCGACCGCCAGGTTGACCCGTGACAGCAGGCTGCCGTCCTCGCTGAGCGGGGTGTTGACGTCCAGGCTGCCGCGGTAGCGATCCCAGGTGCCGGCGCTGGCCTTGAAGGTACTGAAGGCCTGCTCCTGCGGACGCTTGCTGACGATGTTGATCATCCCGCCCGGATCGCCGCGGCCATACAGGCTGGCAGCCGGACCCTTGAGCACTTCGATGCGTTCGATGGCCGAGGCGTCGGGGGCGCTGTAGCTGCCGCGGTTGACCGCGAAGCCGTTCTTGTACAGCTCGCCGGTGGTGAAACCGCGCACGCTGTAGTTGAGGAAGGTCAGGCCGCCGAAGTTGTTCTGCCGGGCCACGCCGCCGGCGAAATCCAGGGCGCGGTCGAGGCGGGTGACGTTGAGGTCGTCGAGCACCTGGGTTGGCACCACGTTGATGCTCTGCGGGGTGTCGCGGATGTCGGTGTCGGTCTTGGTCGCGGTGGCCGAGCGCGTGGCGCGGTAGCCGCGGACCGGGCCATCGGCGTTTTCGCTGGCGTGTTCGCCGGTGATCGCCAGCTCGTCGAGGACCAGGGTTTCGGCGGCCCAGGCGGGTTGACCGAGCAGACTTGCGGTTATTCCCGCGAGAAGAAGTTTTGGTGGGTATTTCATGTCACTTCCTTATATAGATGAAATAACATAACAAAATAAGCATTCAGAAAACCAGCGCTATCTGAGCATCCGTTGCGCCTGTCCGTGAACGCGCGCGGTGGAAGCGTCCCGGCGAGGATGGCACTGCCGATTCCATGGCCGGTGCCGCTACACTGCGTCTTCGCCTCGAAGAGACCCGCCCATGCCCTCATCCGCCACGCCGCTGAGTTATGCCGAACGCGCGCTGCTGTTCGCCCAACTGGGGGCACTGGAGCAGGCTGGCGTACCGGTCGAGCGCGCTTTCGCCACGCTGCAGTTGCGCCCGCAAACACAGCAGCGGGTGGCCGTGATGATCCGCCATCTGCAGCAGGGCCGGGACCTGGCGCGCGCCGGTCAGCAGTCGGCGCTGTTCTCGTCACTGGAGGTGACACTGGTCGGCGCGGCGCAGGCTGCCGGCAGCCCGGCGCGCCTGTACCAGCGCCTGGCGCACACCTATGCGCAGCGCGCCGAGCAGGCCAAGGCCCTGCGTTCACGGCTGATGTTGCCGGTGGCGGTGTTGCTGCTGGCGCTGTTGATTCAGCCGCTGCCGAGCCTGGTGGCGGGTGACCTGAGCCTTACCGGCTACCTGTGGGGCGTGCTGCAGCCGCTGCTGTTCCTTGCTGCGCTGGGATGGATCATGCGCTGGCTGATCCAGCGTGCCGAGCGCCCAGCCGCAGCGCGGCCCGGTGTGCTGGATCGCCTGCTGCTCGCCCTGCCACTGCTCGGTGCGGCCTACGCCAGGCGCAACGTGCGTGACTATGTCGAAAGCCTGGGCCTGATGCTGGAGTCGGGTCTGGCGATGTTCGAGGCGCTGCCCAAGGCCACGGCGACCCTCAGCAGCAGCGTGTTGCGCCAGGATTTCCTCGCCCTGCAGCAACGCGTGTTGGCCGGTGCGCCGCTGGCCACGGCGCTGCAGCCATTGCGTGTTCCCGGCAAGGCGCAACTGGCCGGCCTGGTGCGCACGGGCGAGGCCAGCGGTACGCTGCCGGCGACCTTGCTGAGTTATGCCAGTCGCGAAAGCCAGGCCCTGGCCAGCTTTCAGGAACAGCTCGCGACGTGGGGCCCGCGTCTGGTCTATGCGGCGGTGGCGCTGTGGATGGCCTACGGCCTGATCACCGGCGCCGGCGTATTCACCACGCTGCCTGCCGAGCTGCGCTGAGCGGCATCGTGTAGTGGCGGCCGCTCGCCACTCCCTGTGTGTGGGCGGCGTGAATCCGCCAGTCAGGCCCGGCGCAAGCGCGCAGAAGCGGCTGCTTTACTGGCGGAAGCACCTCGGTATGTGTCTTGCTAGGTCAATCGGTCGACTCACAGACGCCATCCACGCAGTTGGAATTCATAATGAAAAGAGCCTCTCACCATCAATTGCGCAGCGACTTCCGTGCCTTGCTTGCCGCGCATGCCTGTTACCACACCGCTTCCGTGTTCGATCCGATGTCGGCGCGCATTGCCGCCGACCTGGGTTTCGAGGTCGGCATCCTCGGCGGCTCGGTGGCCTCCTTGCAGGTGCTCGCCGCGCCTGACTTCGCCCTGATCACCCTCAGCGAGTTCGTCGAACAGGCCGCACGCATCGGCCGTGTCGCACGCCTGCCGGTAATCGCTGACGCCGACCACGGCTACGGCAACGCACTCAACGTGATGCGCACGGTGACCGAGCTGGAACGCGCCGGCATCGCCGCGCTGACCATCGAGGACACCCTGTTGCCGGCCCAGTTCGGGCGCAAGTCGACCGACCTGATCAGCGTCGGCGAAGGCGTCGGCAAGATCCGTGCGGCGCTGGAAGCACGGGTCGACGACGAGCTGGCGATCATCGCCCGCACCCACGCCGGTGTGCTCGACGTGAGCGAAGTGATCAACCGCACCAAGGCCTACCAGGCCGCCGGCGCCGACGGCATCTGCATGGTCGGCGTGCGCGACTTCGAGCACCTCGAACAGATCGCCGAGCACCTCAGCGTGCCGCTGATGCTGGTGACCTACGGCAACCCGTCGCTGCGCGACGATGCGCGCCTGGCCGAACTCGGCGTGCGCATCGCGGTGGACGGCCACGCCGCCTACTTCGCCGCGATCAAGGCGACCTACGACTGCCTGCGCGAGCAGCGCCAGATCACCGCCGGCACGTCCGATCTCAGCGCCTCCGAGCTGTCGCACAAGTACACCCAGCCCGAGGACTACATCGTCTGGGCGCGCGAGTTCATGGACGTCAAGGAGTAGGGCGCCCGTCGCGCTGGCCAAACCATCGCGCCTGGCGTATGTCTCTACCGGGGTAGGCAGATAAACGTGCGGAGGTAGTCATGGCCGGCGGATGGACCAGCGATGGGGCGGTGCAGGACCAGATCGACAGCAGCATCGAGGATGCCGTGCAGCGCGCACGCAGCCAGCTGCCCAAGGGCGAGAGCCTGCAGCACTGCGAGGAGTGCGGGGCGAAGATTCCCGAGGCGCGGCGTCAGGCTGTGCCCGGTGTGCACCTGTGCGTGGCCTGCCAGAGCGAGCAGGACAAACAGGCCAGCCACAGCGGCTACAACCGCCGTGGCAGCAAGGACAGCCAGCTGCGCTGAGCCTCAGAACCTGTTTGCGATCTCCTGGCTCGCGGCCATACGGCGTTAAAAACGCCTTGGGTCGCCAGCCCGGTCGGAATGCTCATTTACCATTCGTAAAGTCGAATGCGACTCCAAGCGTTCCTCGGGCGTTTTTGTGGGGCCGCCGAGGCCTTGTCTGGCTCTAATCCAGAAGATCGTAAACAGGTCCTCAGAAGAGTGTGCGCTGCGCCTTGAGCATGAAGTAGTCCTCGCAGTGCGCGTTGTAGCCCGAGTACGCCGCGCAGGCCAGCCCGGCCAGGTTGGAGCTGGTGTAGGACAGGTTCAGGTCGATGCCGGCCCACGGCCGCGAGAGGTTCAGCGACCAGTCATTGAAGACCCGGACGCTGCGCCCGTCGGCCAGGTTCACCGGCGTATCGAGGGCGTGGTTGGCGTACTTCAGGGTGACGTCCATGGCCAGCGGAAAGCCCAGGGCGAGGTCGGCCAGCAGGGTGCTGTCGCTGCGCCCCGGCGCGTTGCTGAAGGCGGCGCCGAAGCGGCTGTCGAGCAGGGTCAGGCCGGCGTAGTACTCGTTGCTGTCGCGCTCGCTGAAACCGGGATGGCTGTAGCGGATCAGCCCCACTTCGTAGCCGAAGCGCTGATCCAGCGGGCGCTTGAAGCCGGTGTAGGAGTCCAGTTGCAGTTGCCCGCCTTCGTGCACGCCGAAGCTCGGCGTCCAGTTGCCGATGTACCAGCCACTTTCGTGGGTCAGGTCCAGGCCGCCGTGGAAGGCGCCAGTCTTGATCGGCTGCACCAGGCCCTGGGCCATGCTTCGGGTTGCTGTGGTGCCGAGCTGCAGGTCGTAACTGCCCAGCTCGCGTTGCATGACCTGCGCCTGCACGAGGCTGCTGGCGGTGAACAGGCCCAGGGTCAGGACGACCCTTTTTCGATGCGTCATCGACGTTCACTCCTGAGGGTGGGAGGAGTGGCTTTCACGCTGGCAGTGGCGCTCAGCCTAGTGTCGGCGGCGCCATCGAGCACAGGCCCGATGACGGTCGCTGTTGCGTTGAGGGTGGCGATGTCGGCAGCCGACCCTCTGCGGGGCATGGGTCCGAAAATACGGCGGACTGGCTGTCTAGAGCGGTTGGAGAATAACCAGTCGAGCCGGGCATGAACGCCCATTCGTCGATTCGCCGGTAGAAATCGCCGGATGGTCACCGCCAACCCCGCCCCTATACCTAGGTCGGGATTGCGTTGTCAGGCTAATACTTGCGAAGCTAACGATCTTTTTTCCGCCGCCTGCTCGCCGTACGGAGCACTCGATGTTTTCCCAGATTCTCTCGACCCTGTTGCCGGTGTTCCTGATCGCCGGCTGCGGCGCGCTCTATGGTCGTTTCCGCACCCCGGACATCCGCGTGCTGAACAGCCTGAACATGGAGCTGTTCGTGCCGATGCTGGTGTTCGCCGTGCTCGCCGAGCGCAAGGCGCCGCTGCAGGATTACGCCGACCTGGCGCTGGCCGGCACGGTGATCGTGCTCGGCTCGGGGTTGCTGCTGTGGCCGCTGGCGCGGTTGCTCAAGCTCGATCTGCGCACCTTCCTGCCGCCGATGATGTTCAACAACACCGGCAACATGGGCATCCCGTTGATGGTTCTGGCGTTCGGCGAACAGGCGCTGCCGGCCGCGGTGATGCTGTTCGTGGTCGAGATGCTCCTGCACTTCTCGGTCGGCCTGTACCTGCTCGACCCACGCACGCCGCTCTGGCAGCTACTGCGCCTGCCCATCGTCATCGCCAGTATCGCCGGCGTGGCGATCAACCTCGGCGGGGTGACGCTGCCGGCCTGGTTGCTGGAGAGCTGCCACATGCTCGGTGGCATCAGCGTGCCGCTGATGCTGTTCGCCCTCGGTGTGCGCATGCTCGATGTCGATTTCAGTTCGTGGAAGCTCGGCCTGCTCGGCGCCATTGCCTGCCCCGCCAGCGGCCTGCTGCTGGCCTGGCCGATGATCGAGCTGCTCGACCTGCAGGGCATGCAGTTCGCCACCCTCTGGGTGTTCGCCGCGCTGCCGCCGGCGGTGCTCAACTACATGCTCGCCGAGCAGTACCAGCAGGAGCCGCACAAGGTCGCTTCGCTGGTGCTGATCGGCAACCTCGGCAGTGTGCTGGTGATGCCGGTGGTGCTCGGGTTGCTGTTCGCCGCCGGTTACGGCAAGGCGCTCTGACCGTAGGGGGCGCCATGCGCGCCGGCAAGCCCGTTGCGTCGCCCTGGTGCGCACGCTGCCGCCTACGGCAGGCGGCCCGTTGCGCCTGACGAGCCAACCCGCTTTTGCACTGTGTCATTCACTCGCAGGTTTATCGTGCCCGAACATTCTCGCCCTGGTCTGGGCATTGTCCTGATCCTCAGCGCCGGCCTGTTGCTGTCGACCCAGGACGCGCTGGCCAAGACGCTCAGTGCCAGCTATCCGCTGCTGCTGGTGGTGTGGTTTCGCTACCTGTCACAGAACCTGGTGATGGCTGCGCTGTTCGCCCCGCGTCTGGGCTGGGGCCTGCTGCGCACGCAGCGGCCGCTGTTGCAGCTGGCGCGTGGCCTGAGCCTGGTGGGCGTGACGCTGCTGTTCTACGCCGGCCTGCGCTACATCCCGTTGGGCGAGGCCACGGCGGTGATCTTCCTCGCGCCGCTGGTGGTCGTGGTGCTGTCGGTGCTGTGGCTGAAGGAAGCGATCAGTCGTGGCGTGTGGCTGTCCATGGCGGGGAGCATGCTCGGCGTGCTGCTGATCGTGCGCCCCGGTGGCGAGCTGTTCACGCCGGCAGCGCTGTTGCCGCTGGCCGCGGCCTGTTGCTTCGGTCTGTATCAGTTGCTGACCCGCCGGCTGAGCACCACCGATCATCCGGCCACCAGCAACTTTCTCACCGCGCTGATCGGCACCCTGTGCGCCAGCCTGGCATTGCCATGGACCTGGCAAACGCCGCAACCGGCTGACCTGTTGATGATGGTGGCGCTCGGCACCCTGGCGATGAGCGGGCACATGCTGCTGACTCACGCCTACCGCTATGCCAGCGCGGCCAGCCTGGCGCCGTTCACCTACGGGCAGATTCTCACCGCTACGCTGATCGGCGCACTGGTCTTCGATCACCTGCCGGGCGCCTGGGCAGTCCTCGGCATGGCGGTGATCATCCTCAGTGGCGCGGCGCTCGCCTGGAGCCAGCGCCGGCCCGCGCGGACGCCGCTCTAGGCCGCGTCAGAACAGGAAGTAACGCTGCGCCATCGGCAATACCTCGGCCGGTTCGCACCAGAGCAGTTGGCCGTCGGCCTTGACCTGATAGTTCTGCGGGTCGACGTCGATGGTCGGCAGGTAGTCGTTGTGGATCAGGTCGCTCTTTTGCACCTCGCGGCAGCCTTTGACCACGGCGATCTTCTTCTGCAGACCAAGCTTCTCCGGTACGCCGGCCGCGAATGCGGCCTGGCTGATGAAGGTCAGGCTGGTGGCGTGGAGCATGCCGGCGTAGCTGCCGAACATCGGCCGGTAGTGCACCGGTTGCGGCGTCGGGATCGAGGCGTTGGCGTCGCCCATCAGGCTGGCGGCGATGGCGCCGCCTTTCAGAATCAGTGTCGGCTTCACGCCGAAGAAAGCCGGGCGCCAGAGCACCAGGTCGGCGAACTTGCCCACTTCGATGGAGCCCACTTCGTGGCTGATGCCGTGGGTGATAGCCGGGTTGATGGTGTACTTGGCGATGTAGCGTTTGACTCGGAAGTTGTCGTTGCCTGGGCCGTCTCCCGGCAGGGCGCCGCGCTGCTGCTTCATCTTGTCGGCGGTCTGCCAGGTGCGGGTGATCACCTCGCCGACGCGGCCCATGGCCTGGCTGTCGGAGCTGATCATCGAGAACGCGCCGAGGTCATGCAGGATGTCTTCGGCGGCGATGGTCTCGCGGCGGATGCGGCTCTCGGCGAAAGCCACGTCCTCGGCAATGCTCGGGTCGAGGTGGTGGCAGACCATGAGCATGTCCAGGTGTTCGTCGATGGTGTTCTTGGTGAACGGTCGGGTCGGGTTGGTCGAGCTGGGCAGCACGTTGGGGAAGCCGCAGGCCTTGATGATGTCCGGCGCGTGGCCGCCGCCTGCACCCTCGGTGTGGTAGGTGTGGATGGTGCGGCCCTTGAACGCGCCCAGGGTGGTCTCGACGAAGCCGGACTCGTTGAGCGTGTCGGTGTGGATCGCCACCTGAATGTCGTACTGGTCGGCCACGCTCAGGCAGTTGTCGATTGCCGCGGGCGTGGTGCCCCAGTCCTCGTGTAGCTTGAGACCGATGGCGCCGGCTTCGATCTGCTCGATCAGCGGCTGCGGCAGCGAGACGTTGCCCTTGCCGGTGAAGCCGATGTTCATCGGGAAGGCGTCGGCGGCCTTGAGCATATTGGCCATGTGCCACGGGCCGGGCGTCACGGTGGTGGCGAAGGTGCCGGTGGCCGGGCCGGTACCGCCACCGATCATGGTGGTGGTGCCGCTCATCAGGGCTTCTTCGATCTGCTGCGGGCAGATGAAGTGGATGTGCGTGTCGATCCCGCCGGCGGTGAGGATCATTCCCTCGCCGGCGATGACTTCGGTGGCACCGCCGACGGCAATGGTCACGTCGGGCTGGATGTCCGGGTTGCCGGCCTTGCCGATGGCGGCCACGCGGCCGTCCTTGAGGCCGACGTCGGCTTTGACGATGCCCCAGTGGTCGATGATCAGCGCGTTGGTGATCACCGTGTCGACCACATCTTTAGCGCAGAGCTGGCTCTGGCCCATGCCGTCGCGGATGACCTTGCCGCCGCCGAACTTCACTTCGTCGCCGTAGGTGGTGAAGTCCTGCTCCACTTCGATCCACAGGTTGGTGTCGGCCAGGCGCACCTTGTCGCCGACGGTGGGGCCGAACATGTCGGCGTAGGCTTGGCGGGAAATTTTCATCGGCACTCCTCGAGTTTGATCGTTCCCACGCTCTGCGTGGGAATGCATCCGGTGACGCTTTGCGTCGCAGGGGCACGGAGCGCCCCGTCATGGGTTCCCACGCGGGCGCTCAACCCAGGTCCCCCATCACCCGGCCGGCGAAGCCGAACACGCGGCGCTCGCCGGCCAGCTCGACCAGCTCGACGTCACGCGATTGCCCCGGCTCGAAGCGTACGGCGGTGCCGGCCGGGATGTTCAGGCGCATGCCACGGGCGGCGGCGCGGTCGAAGGTCAGCGCGTCGTTGGTCTCGAAGAAATGGTAGTGCGAGCCGACCTGGATCGGCCGGTCGCCACTGTTGGCCACGCTGAGGCTGAGGGTGCGGCGGCCGGCGTTGAGTTCGATCTCGCCGTCCTGGATCTGGTATTCGCCGGGAATCATCTGCGTTTCACTCCAGGATGAGTTGCATGAAGGTGAGGTCCAGCCAGCGGTCGAACTTGCGCCCGACCTGGGGCATCTGCCCGGTGGTGACGAAGCCGAGGCGTTCGTGCAGGCGGATGGAGGCGGCGTTCTCGCGCTCGATGGCAGCGACCATCACGTGCAGCTTCGCGGCCCGGGCGCGCTCGATCAGCGCCTGCATCAGCGTCGGGCCGAGGCCCTGGCCACGCTGGTCGCTGCGCACGTAGACCGAGTGCTCGACGGTGTGACGAAAGCCCTCGATGCTGCGCCAGGTGCCGTAGCTGGCGTAGCCGAGCACTTCGCCGGCGTCGTTCGTCGCCACCAGCACCGGGAAGCCGGCGGCATGGCGCTCGGCCAGCCAGGCGCGGCGGTTGGCCAGGTCGACCTCGGTTTCGTTCCAGATCGCCGTGGTGTTGAGCACCGCGTCGTTGTAGATGGTCAGGATGCCGGGCAGGTCGGCTGGCGTTGCGTCGTGGATGGTCATGTGTGGGTCCAGAAATCCCGTCGGTGCCGCGTGTGCAGGTAGCAAGCGCCGGGGCATCGGCTGGGTTCCTCAGGCGATGGGTTGGTGGACGGTCACCAGCTTGGTGCCGTCGGGGAAGGTGGCTTCGATCTGGATCTCCGGGATCATCTCCGGCACCCCGATCATCACCTGTTCGCGGCTGAGCAGGGTGGTGCCGAAGTGCATCAGGTCGGCCACGCTGCGGCCGTCACGGGCGCCTTCGAGCAGGGCGGCGGAAATGAAGGCCATGGCCTCCGGGTAGTTGAGCTTCACTCCACGCGCCAGGCGGCGTTCGGCGACCAGGCCGGCGGTGAAGATCAGCAGTTTGTCTTTCTCGCGTGGACTCAGATCCATCGTCTTGCTCCAGTGTTGCGGGCGCGTACAGGGCAGGCGCCAGTTGTGCGTCGTAGGGTGGCTGTCGCGTTCTACAGCCACCGGTCGCGGGTGGGGGCGCCCACTCGCAGGTGTTCGTCAGGTGCTCCAGATCCTTGGCGGCAGTGCCTCGCGACCCAGCTGTGCCGGGCGCAACAGGCGCCACAGCTCGATCAGCCAGGCGCGTGCGTGCAGCGCTTCACTGGCCAGGCAGCGTGCAACGATCAGGCCAGGCAATTGGCTGAGATCGCCACGCAGTTGGCCGCGGGTAACCGCCGGCAGTTCGCGGCAGCGCTCCAGCAGTTCGCCGTCGAGGGTGCCGCTGAGCAGCAGCGTGGCGAACACCGGATGGCCGTCGAGGCCGATGGGCGAGTCGAGCAGGCCGTCGTCGCCTGTGATGCGCTGGCGTTCGTGCCAGAGCAGCTGGCCATCGCGGCGGATATCCAGGTGCGACTGGAAATAGCCGCTGTCGAAGCGCTCGCCGGCGGCCGGGCGGCCCAGGGCGACCATGTCCCAGTAGAACAGGCGGGCGTCGCCGCTGAGTTCGATGCGGGTGCTCAGCTCGGCCTGGGCCCCGGCGTAGACGATGCTTTCCTGCGGCAGCCATTCCAGGGTCGCGCCAGCGGCGACGCGCAGCTCGACCTGCTGGAAGGCCGGCCCGTTCGCGCGGTACCACTTGGCCGCGCCGGGGCTGGTCAGCTGCGCCCAGGCGTTCTCGCCTACCGTGGCGCTGATGTTCAGCCGATCCCCGCCGGCGATGCCGCCAGGTGGATGGACAATGATGTGCTGGCAGACTTCCGGGCCTTCGGCGTACAGGTGCTTCTGCACCCGCAACGGGCCCTGGTGACGGCGCTGCACCGGGCGGGTGCTCGCGCCGAAGCGGGCGTAGCCCAGTTCCAGCTCGGCGTGCCAGCTGGGGGTGAACAGGCCGGTGCCGAGCGGTGCGTTCATCGGCGGGCCTCGCGGTGGGCGTGCAGCCAGGCGCCAAGGCTGGAGTACAGGCTGAGTACCAGCAGGGCGGCGAGCATCAGCAGCCACCATTGCAGGTGGAAGCCGTAGTGCGGCGGCGAATGCAGCATGCCGGCCATCCAGAACACCGTCAGCGGCGTGGCGAGCAAGGTCGCGCACCAGGCGCGGCCCCAGGAACGGCGATACGACCAGGGCCGCAGCACGGCCAGCAGCAGGGCGCATTCGGCGAGCACGATGGCGCAGAACAGCAGCACCCATTGCAGCGGGTAGGCCGGCTCCATGCCCTCGGGCATGCTGCGGCGCAGCCAGTAGTCCGGCAGGCTGCCGCCATAGATGACCATGGCGCAGCCGAGCAGGGCGGCGAGGGGCAGCAGCAGGTGGCGCGGGGCGATCATCGGGGGCCGGTGTCCAGCGGGAGCGAGGCGCCGATTATGCGCAAAACACGCGGTGGGCGTCGCCATTCAGATCGCCACCAGGCCACGCACGCCATCGGCTTCCATGGTCTCGCCCCGGCCCTGCTGGATGATCTCGCCGCGCGACATCACCAGGTACTGGTCGGCCAGCTCGGCGGCGAAGTCGTAGAACTGTTCGACCAGCAGGATGGCCATGTCGCCCCGTTCGGCGAGCTTCTTGATCACCGCGCCGATCTCCTTGATCACCGAGGGCTGGATGCCTTCGGTGGGCTCGTCGAGGATCAGCAGGCGCGGCTTGCTCGCCAGTGCGCGGCCGATGGCCAGCTGTTGCTGCTGGCCGCCGGAGAGGTCGCCACCGCGACGCTGCTTCATTTCCAGCAGCACCGGGAACAGCTCGTAGATGAACGCCGGTACGGTCTTGGCATCCTTGGCGCCAAAACGAGAAAGCCCCATCAGCAGGTTCTCCTCCACGGTCAGGCGCGGGAAGATCTCGCGACCCTGGGGCACGTAGGCGATGCCGGCCTGCACGCGCTGGTGCGGCTTGAAACCGGTGATCGGCTGGCCTTCCCAGTTCACCGCGCCCTGCTTGGCCGGCAGCAGGCCCATCAGGCATTTGAGCAGGGTGGTCTTGCCCACGCCATTACGGCCGAGCAGGCAGGTGACTTCGCCGACCTTCACGTCGAACGACAGGCCCCGCAGGATGTGGCTGCCGCCGTAGTACTGGTGCAGCTGTTGGACTTGCAGCATGTCTTTTTCCTTCTGATCGTGCCCACGCTCTGCGTGGGCATGCATCTGGCGACGCTCTGCGTCGCTGGGGCGCGGAGCGTGGGAACCTTCATCACAGGGAGGCTCTACCGGCCGAGGTAAACCTCGATCACCCGCTCGTTGGCCTGCACCTGCTCCAGCGAGCCTTCGGCCAGCACGCTGCCCTGGTGCAGCACGGTGACGTGGTCGGCGATGCTGCCGACGAAGCCCATGTCGTGCTCCACCACCATCAGCGAGTGCTTGCGCGCCAGGGACTTGAACAGCTCGGCGGTGAACTCGGTCTCGGCGTCGGTCATGCCCGCCACCGGTTCGTCGAGCAGCAGCAGTTGCGGGTCCTGGACCAGCAGCATGCCGATCTCCAGAAACTGCTTCTGCCCGTGCGAGAGCAGCCCGGCCGGGCGCTGCCGCGAGGCTTCCAGCTTGATCGTCTGCAGCACCTCGTCGATGCGGTCCTGCTGCTCGCCATTGAGTCTGGCGCGCAGGCTGGCCCACACCGATTTGTTGGTCTTCAGCGCCAGTTCGAGGTTCTCGAACACGCTGAGCGCCTCGAACACCGTGGGCTTCTGGAACTTGCGGCCGATGCCGGACTGGGCGATCTCGACCTCGCTCATCTGGGTCAGATCGAGGGTGTCGCCGAAGTAGGCGACGCCGTTGTCCGGGCGGGTCTTGCCGGTGATCACATCCATCATGGTGGTCTTGCCGGCGCCGTTGGGGCCGATGATGCAGCGCAGCTCGCCGACGCCGATGTACAGGGTCAGGTTGGTCAGCGCCTTGAAGCCGTCGAAGCTGACGTTGATGTCTTCCAGGGTGAGGATGGTGCCGTGACGCACATCCAGGCCCTTGCTCGCGGCGCTGCCGAGGCCGAGGGCATCGCGGCCGGTGCCGGACGGGTCGAAGGCGGGTTCGAGCATGAGTTCGGGAACGGGGGCGGCGCGCATCACTGCTCTCCTTTTTTCTTCAACAGGCCGATCACGCCCTTAGGCAGGAAGAGGGTGACGACGATGAACAGGAAGCCCAGGGCGAACAGCCAGTATTCGGGGAAGGCCACGGTGAACCAGCTCTTCATGCCATTGACGATGCCAGCGCCGAGCAGCGGGCCGATCAGCGTGCCGCGTCCGCCGAGGGCGACCCACACGGCAGCCTCGATGGAGTTGGTCGGCGACATCTCGCTGGGATTGATGATGCCTACCTGCGGTACGTACAGCGCCCCGGCCAGGCCACAGAGCACGGCGCTCAGCACCCAGATGAACAGCTTGTAGCCGCGCGGGTCGTAGCCGCAGAACATCAGGCGGTTCTCGGCATCGCGCAGGGCGGTGAGCACCCGGCCGAACTTGCTCTGCGCCAGCTTCCAGCCCAGCAGCAGGCTGCCCACCAGCAGCAGTACGGTGCACAGGAACAGCACCGCACGGGTGCCCGGCGCGGTGATGTCGAAGCCGAGAATCGTGCGGAAGTTGGTGAAGCCGTTGTTGCCGCCGAAGCCGGTCTCGTTGCGGAAGAACAGCAGCATGCCGGCGAAGGTCAGGGCCTGGGTCATGATCGAGAAGTACACGCCCTTGATCCGCGAGCGGAAGGCGAAGAAACCGAACACCAGAGCCAGCAGGCCCGGCGCCAGCACCACCAGGCACAGCGCCCAGAGGAAGCTGGAGGTGCCGTACCAGTACCACGGCAGCTCGGTCCAGGAGAGGAAGGTCATGAACGCGGGCAGGCCGTCACCGGCGCTTTCACGCATCAGGTACATGCCCATGGCATAGCCGCCGAGGGCAAAGAACAGGCCGTGGCCGAGCGACAGCAGGCCGGCGTACCCCCAGACCAGATCGAGCGCCAGGGCGACGATGCAGTAGCAGAGGATCTTGCCGGCCAGGGTCAGGCTGTAGGCCGAGACCTGCAGCGAGTGATCCGCCGGCAGCAGGTGCAACAAGGGCATGGCGAGGAGGATGGCGACGACCACGGCGGCGATCGCCAGGGTCACTTTGGGGCCGGCTTTCTGCGCCAGCGTCAGGGTCATGGGCTGGTTCAATCGATGATCCTCCCTTTCAGAGCGAAGAGGCCCTGCGGGCGTTTCTGGATGAACAGGATGATCAGCGCGAGGATGAGGATCTTGCCCAGCACGGCGCCGATCTGCGGTTCGAGGATCTTGTTCGCCACGCCGAGGCCGAAGGCCGCCAGCACGCTACCGGCCAGCTGGCCGACGCCGCCGAGCACCACCACCAGGAACGAGTCGATGATGTAGCTCTGGCCGAGATCCGGGCCGACGTTGCCGATCTGGCTCAGGGCCACGCCGCCGAGACCGGCGATACCGGAGCCGAGGCCGAAGGCGAGCATGTCCACGCGGCCGGTGGGTACGCCGCAGCAGGCCGCCATGTTGCGGTTCTGGGTGACGGCACGCACGTTCAGGCCCAGACGGGTCCTGTTCAGCAGCAGCCAGGTCAGCGCTACCACGAACAGGGCGAAGCCGATGATGACAATGCGGTTGTACGGCAGCACCAGGTTGGGCAGCACCTGGATGCCGCCGGAGAGCCAGGCCGGGTTGGCCACCTCGACGTTCTGCGCGCCGAACAGCACGCGCACCAGTTGGATCAGCACCAGGCTGATGCCCCAGGTGGCGAGCAGGGTTTCCAGGGGACGACCGTAGAGAAAGCGGATCACCGTGCGTTCCAGGGTCATGCCGATCAGCGCGGTGACGAAGAACGCCACCGGCAGCGCGGCCAGCGGGTAGAAGGCCAGGTACTCGGGGGCCAGGCGCTGGAACATGAGTTGCACCACGTAGGTGGTGTAGGCGCCGAGCATGAGCATCTCGCCGTGGGCCATGTTGATCACCCCGAGCAGGCCGAAGGTGATGGCCAGGCCGAGAGCGGCGAGCAACAGGATCGAGCCCAGCGACAGGCCGCTGAAGGCCTGGCCGGCCAGCTCGCCGACCATCAGGCGGCGCTTGACCTGGGCCAGGCTGGTTTCGGCAGCGGTGCGCACGTCGGCATCGGCTTCGACGCCAGGGGCGAGCAGGGCTTCCAGGCGCGTACGGGCCAGCGGCTCGCCGGTTTCGCCCAGCAGGCGCACGGCACTGAGGCGGATCGCCGGATCCGGGTCGACCAGTTGCAGGTTGGCCAGGGCCAGCGCCAGGGCATCGCGCACGGCGGCGTCGTCCTCGCTGGCAACGCGGGCGTTGAGCAGGCCGAGCTGGGCCGGTTTGGCGCTCTTCTGCAGTTGCTGGGCGGCGGCCAGGCGTACCTGCGGCTCTTCGGCGAGCAACTGGTGGCTGGCCATGGCGGTGCCGATCAGGCCGCGCAGGCGGTTGTTCAGGCGCAGCTTCTTCGGCGTTTGCGCCGGTACGGCGTTGCCTTCGGCAGCGCGCCAGCCGCTTTGCGTTTCGATGAAGGGCGCCTTGGCGCTGTCGCTGGCCAGGCGGCCTTTGTGCAGGGCCTCGAGCAGCGGCAGGCGCTGGGCGTGGGGCTGGGCGGACCAGCTTTCCAGGAGCGTGGCCTGTTTGGCTGGATTGGCCGCGACGAAGTCGGCGGCGTCTCCGGCGTGGGCGGTCAATGGCAGCAACAGCACCAGTGACAGGAGCATTCGGTAGAGGGCAGTGGGCATTTCAAGGTCCTTTGCTGTGCCTGAAGGCGAGTTTCCTCACCCCCGGTCCCTCTCCCGGAAGGAGAAGGGAGGAAAGCACGTCGGCGTTGGCGGCTGGCAGTGGCGCTTCTATCGGCGCCGAGCAAGTACCCTCTCCCCTTGGGAGAGGGCTAGGGTGAGGGGCGTGTGTCTATGCAGAGCACATCGCCTCCCACCTCAACCCTTCCGGGAAGAAGGGGGCAGCAGCCTCAGTTCGACTTCACCGCGTGATCCGGCTTCTTGTCGTTGCCCGGAATGAAGGGGCTCCACGGCTGGGCGCGGATCGGGCCTTCGGTCTGCCAGACCACGGAGAACTGACCGTCTTCCTGGACTTCACCGATCATCACCGGCTTGTGCAGGTGGTGGTTGGTCTTGTCCATGGTCAGGGTGTAGCCACTCGGCGCGGCGTAGGTCTGCCCGGCCATGGCCTCACGAACCTTGTCGACGTCGGTGGTGCCGGCCTTCTCGACCGCCTGCGCCCACATGTTGATGCCGACGTAGGTGGCTTCCATCGGGTCGTTGGTGACCACGGTGGCGGCGTTCGGCAGGTTCTTGGCCTTGGCGTAGGCCTTCCAGGCGGCGACGAACTTCTCGTTGGCCGGGTTCTCGACCGACTGGAAGTAGTTCCAGGCAGCCAGCTGGCCCACCAGCGGCTTGGTGTCGATGCCGCGCAGTTCTTCCTCGCCAACGGAGAACGCGACCACCGGGATGTCGGTGGCTTCGATGCCCTGGTTGGCCAGTTCCTTGTAGAACGGCACGTTGGAGTCGCCGTTGACGGTGGAGATCACCGCGGTCTTGCCGCCAGCGGAGAACTTCTTGATGTTGGCGACGATGGTTTGGTAGTCGCTGTGACCGAAGGGGGTGTAGACCTCTTCGATGTCCTTGTCGGCCACGCCCTTGCTGTGCAGGAAGGCGCGCAGGATCTTGTTGGTGGTGCGCGGGTAGACGTAGTCGGTGCCGAGCAGGAAGTAGCGCTTGGCGCCGCCGCCGTCTTCGCTCATCAGGTACTCGACGGCCGGGATCGCCTGCTGGTTCGGCGCGGCGCCGGTGTAGAACACGTTCGGCGACATCTCTTCGCCTTCGTACTGCACCGGGTAGAACAGCAGGCCGTTGAGTTCTTCATAGACCGGCAGCACGGATTTGCGCGATACCGAGGTCCAGCAGCCGAAGGTCACGGCGACCTTGTCCTGGGTCAGCAGCTGGCGGCCTTTCTCGGCGAACAGCGGCCAGTTGGAGGCCGGGTCGACCACCACCGGTTCGAGCTGCTTGCCGAGCACGCCACCCTTGGCGTTGATCTCGTCGATGGTCATCAGCGCCATGTCTTTCAGCGAGGTCTCGGAGATCGCCATGGTGCCGGAGAGGGAATGCAGGATGCCGACCTTGATGGTCTCGGCAGCTTGCAGGCTGTAAGGGAAGAGGCCGCTGAGCAGCAGGGCACTGGCGGCGAGTGTGGACTTCAGAAATGGACGGCGTTTCATCGTGTTTAGGGCTCCATGCGCAACAGTGTTGGACCGAAGGGGTCGTCAGTCCTTTGGCAGCATCCGTGCCAAGCGCCGCAACACCTTGTGCTAGAAGGGTTTTGCCGGTTTCGATGAAGTGTCCGGAAGGAGTGGGTGCGCCAAGCTGGTGCGCTATGGGCGCAGTTCACCACGAGTGCCCAGCGCTTGCACTGCTTTGATGCAAATGCCGTTGGAAGAGGCGAGTCAGCGGAGGTTTGGCGCGAGAAAAAGCCCGCGGTGCCCGCTTGTGACGCACGCCAGAGGGCCTGGCGTGCACCTGAAATGAATCAGGTAAGCAGGTAGCCGCGCACGCCGGTGAAGATGATCTGCGCCGCCAGCGCGCAGACGAACAGGCCCATCAGGCGACTGACGATCTGCAGGCCCTGCTCGCCGAGCAGGCGCTCGAAACCGTGGGAGAGGAACAGCACGAAGCCGACGGTGAGGCTGGCCAGGCTGATGCCGGCCACCGCGACCAGTTTGTCGTCCCAGTGCGGCTGGCTGACACCCATCACCAGCAGCGCACCGATGGTGCCGGGGCCGACCGTCAGCGGAATGGTCAGCGGTACGATGGTCACGTCCTGGTTGGGGTTGTCGCTCTGCACCGCCGATTTGCCCTGGGCCATGCCCAGCGCCGAGATGAACAGCACGCTGCCGGCTCCGATGCGGAAGGCGTCGGCGGTGATGCCGAACAGGTCGAAGATGGCCTGGCCGAACAGGTACAGCAGCACGCTGGAGATCAACGTGCCCAGCGCCACTTTCCAGGCCAGCTTCTTGCGTTCCCTGTTGGTGTAGCCCGGGGTCAGGCCGATGAAGCAGGACAACACGAAGAACGGGCTGTAGAGGACCAACATCTTCAAATACAGACTGAACAGCGCGGGCAGCATGGACGAGGCTCGTTGGCAGTGGGTGGCGCAAGCATAGCGGCGGGGCTGGCGGGTGTCAGCGCCAGCGTTGGCGCGAGCGGATCAGCCGCGCGTCAGGACAGCAGGGCGTGGCGGTCGCGTTCCTTCTTGTCGACCCACTGGGCGATCAGCTCGCGCAGTTGCGACATTTCCACCGGCTTGGACATGTGTCCGTCCATGCCGACCTGGCGGGCGCGCTCCTTGTGCTCGGCGAGGATGTGCGCGGTCAGGGCCACCACCGGGGTGCGCTTGCGCTGCTCGCGCAGCTCCCAGGCGCGCAGTTGCTCGGTGGCGGAGAAGCCGTCGAGCACCGGCATCTCGCAGTCCATCAGCACCAGGTCGTAGCGCTGCGCCTGCATTGCACGCAGAGCTTCCTCGCCATTGCTGGCGGTGTCCGGCTGCAGGTTGAGCTTGCTCAGCATGCCGCGGATGACCTTGGTGGAGATGGTGTTGTCTTCGGCGACCAGGATGCGGAAATCGCTCGGCACGGCCAGCGCAGCCGGTTCGCCAGCGACGCCCTGGGCGGTGACGAAATGGCCGCTCTTGCGCTGCGCCAGCTCGTCGGCCAGGGTGGTCTTCAGCGTATAGCCGGCCACCGGCTTGGCGAGGATGCGCTTGATCCCGGCGTTGCGCGCGATGACCTTGCTCGGCGCATTGCTGATCCCGGTGAGCATGACCAGCAGGATGTCGTGGTTGAGGTTGGGGTCTTCCTTGATCTTCGCTGCCAGCTGCATGCCGGTCATGCCGGGCATTTCCTGATCGAGCAGCACCGCGTCGAAGAACTCGCGCAGGTGCGCCTTGGTGCGCAGCAGGGCCAGCGCCTCCTTGCCCGACGGCACCGCACTGACCTGCAGGCCCCAGGCCGCGCATTGCTGCACCAGCACCTTGCGGCAGGTCTCGTTGTCGTCCACCACCAACAGGCGGGCGCCTTGCAGCGGGCCGTCGAGGTCGGCGGTCGGGTGTTCCAGGCGCTCGGCGTCCAGCGGCAGGGTCAGCCACAGGGTGCTGCCCTGGGCGCCGCCGCTCTGGATGCCGAACTCGCCATCCATCAGGCGTACCAGCTGGCGGGCGATGATCAGGCCGAGGCGACCGCCGAGCTTGGTCGCGGAGAGGAAGTCGGTGCGGTGCAGTTCGGTGTTGAGCAGGGCGTCGCGCTCGCTGGCCTCCAGCGGGCGGCCGCTGTCCTGCACGGCGATGCGCAGGCGCGGTGCCTGGCTTTCGCTGTCGAGGGCGACGACCAGCAGGATCTCGCCCTCGTCGGTCTGGCGGAAGGCGTTGTCGAGCAGGCTGAGCAGAGCCTGGCGCAGGCGCGTCGGGTCGCCGCTGATGACACGCGGCACCTGTGGCTGCATGAAGCTGATCAGTTCGATCTTCTGCTGCTCGGCCTTGGCGCGGAAGATGTCCAGGCAGTCGTCGATCAGGGCGTTGAGGTCGAACTGTACGTCGTCCAGTTCGATCTGCCCGGTTTCCAGCTTGGAGATGTCGAGGATTTCGTTGATCAGTGCCAGCAGCTCGTTGCCGGAGCTGTGGATGGTCTGCACGTAGTCGCGCTGCTTGGCCGACAGCGGCGTGCCGAGCAGCAGCTCGGTCATGCCCAGTACGCCGTTCATGGGCGTGCGGATCTCGTGGCTGATCTTGGCGAGGAATTCGGCCTTGGCCTTGAGCTCGGCGCTGGACGCTGCTTCTCGGGTGCGCTCGGTAAGGGTGTCGCGCTGGATCTGCCGCTGGCGCTCGGTCAGGGCGATGCTGAGGATCAGCCCGCAGAGCATGGCGATGCTGAAGATGCCGAGTACCAGCCAGCCCGGATTGAGCTGGTCGAAGCCGAACAGCACGGGCACGAAGCAGGCGAAGCCGATGTTGAAGATGCTCAGGCCGGCGAACACCAGGCGCGCCGGTTGGTAGCCGCGGCGCCAGTGGTGGAACGCCACCAGTGGAATGGTCACGGCCGGCAGGATCACCAGCAGGTAGACCAGCCAGTTGTGCCAGAACAGGCCGGTGAACAGGATCATCGCGGCGGCGCCGAGGATCAGCGCCAGCTCGCCCTGCAGCACGTAGCGCAGGCGGCTGAATTGCGCCGGCGTGTCACGGAAGAAACAGAGGGTGAAGGCCAGCACGCAGATCGACGAGGCCAGCCCGGAGAGGTCGGCGATCAGTGACTGGTTGTAGGACAGGTTGGGAAACCATACCGCCAGCAGGCCGATGTTGCAGGTGGCGCACAGGGCGAGGGCGGCGTGCATGCCGGCCAGCCAGAAGCTGCTGATGGTCGGTGCGTAGACCATGCGCATGAGGTTGAACAGCATCAGCAGGAACAGCCCGCCGAGCAGGGCGCCGAACAGGTAGGCGGGTTTTTCCTGGTCGACCAGGCCGCGTTCGTCGATGGCCTTGAACCAGAGCATCAGCGCGTGGTTTGAGGTCATGCGGATATAGACTTCGCGCGCCGCGCCATCGTTGGGCTGGGAGAACAGGTAGGCCCGCGACGGCAGCGGGCGGCTGTTCATCGACAGCGATTCGCCGGTCTGCAGCTGCTGTTCGAGCTGGCCGTCACGCAGCAGGTAGTAGTCGAGCACCTGTACGCGCGGGGCGAACAGCCACAGCCAGTGCGGTGCCTGGTACGGCGGTGTCTTGATGTGCAGCCAGATGGCGTGGGGCGAAGCGGGGAAGGTGATGGCGCGTTTGTCGAGGGGCTGGAAGCGCGAGGACTGGGTGGTAACGTCGCTGAAGCTGAGGCTGGCGCTTTCATCGAGGAGGATCGACCAGCTTTCCTCGGTGCTGCTCGCTGGCGTGTCTGCCTGCGCAGGCGTGCCGAGAAGTGTCAGCAGCAGGCTGAACATGAGTCCGGTGGCAATCCAAAGCCGTCGCACGGGCGAATTCCCTTCGATGGTGAGTGGTCGGATTATAGCCATGGCTCAATGGCAAAAGGCAGCCGCCGGGCTGCCTTTCTAGGGTTTTCACAGGCTTGCGGCGGCGAACCTGTTGCCAATCATGTGGATTGGCAACAGGCGCCGGCGGCGTGATGGCGGCGGTCAGCCTTCGCCACGCTCGCGGGCGATGGCGCGGTAGCCGATGTCGTTGCGGTAGAAACTGCCGTTCCAGCGGATCTGCTCGGCCAGGCGATAGGCCTGTTGCTGGGCGTCGGACACGCTGTTGCCGATGGCAGTGGCGCACAGCACGCGGCCGCCAGCGGTGACGATCTCGCCCGCGGCGTTGAGTGCGGTACCGGCATGGAACACCTTGCCGTCGATCTTGGCGGCGGCGTCCAGGCCTTCGATCACGTCACCCTTGGCGTAGTCGGCCGGGTAACCGCCAGCAGCGATCACCACGCCCACGGTCGGACGCGGGTCCCAGGTCGCTTCGACCTTGTCCAGCGCCTTGGCCAGGGCGGCCTCGACCAGCAGTACCAGAGACGATTCCAGACGGACCATGATCGGCTGGGTTTCCGGGTCGCCGAAGCGGCAGTTGAACTCGATGACCTTGGGCTTGCCGGCCTTGTCGATCATCAGGCCCGCATAGAGGAAGCCGGTGTAGACGTTGCCTTCGGCCGCCATGCCGCGCACGGTCGGGTAAATCACTTCGTCCATCACGCGCTTGTGCACCTCGGCGGTGACCACCGGCGCCGGCGAGTAGGCGCCCATGCCGCCGGTGTTCGGGCCGGTGTCGGCGTCGCCAACACGCTTGTGGTCCTGGCTGGTGGCCATCGGCAGCACGTTCTCGCCGTCGACCATGACGATGAAACTGGCTTCTTCGCCGTCGAGGAATTCCTCGATGACCACGCGGGCGCCGGCGTCGCCGAAGGCGTTGCCCGACAGCATGTCGCGCACAGCTTCCTCGGCTTCTGCCAGGGTCATGGCGACGATCACGCCTTTACCGGCAGCCAGGCCGTCGGCCTTGACCACGATCGGCGCGCCGACCTTTTGCAGGTAGGCCAGGGCCGGCTCGACTTCGGTGAAGTTCTGGTAGTCGGCGGTAGGGATGTTCTGGCGCGCCAGGAAGTCCTTGGTGAAGGCCTTGGAGCCTTCCAGCTGGGCGGCAGCGGCGGTGGGGCCAAAGATGTCCAGCTTGCGAGTGCGGAACAGGTCGACCACGCCCTTCACCAGCGGCGCTTCCGGGCCGACGATGGTCAGCTGCACGTTCTTCTCGGCGAAGTCGGCCAGCTGCTCGATGGCCAGCACGTCGATGGCGACGTTCTCGCACTTGGCTTCGGTAGCGGTGCCGGCGTTGCCCGGGGCGACGAAGACTTTCTCGACGCGCTTGTCCTGCGCCACTTTCCAGGCCAGGGCGTGTTCACGACCGCCGCTGCCGATGATCAATACGTTCATGGTTCAAGCCTCATGTTGATCGTTCCCACGCTCTGCGTGGGAACGGCGCTGTGGACGCTCGGCGTCCGCGGCATGGGACGCCGAGCGTCCCGGGCTACATTCCCACGCGGAGCGTGGGAACGATCAGTAAAACGTGGCAGGCAGATCGCAATGAAGTCGGTAGATGCAAGGCGCCTTGGGTTTCGACAAGCGGAGTTGCCTAGTGGCAATGCGCATTGGCGGAACCTAAGGCAACACAGCAGATGCCGGTTTCAGTGCGGCCGAAATCAATGCCTAAAATGGCGCATACCGGTGAATACCATGGCGATGCCGGCCTCGTCGGCTGCGGCGATGACTTCCGCATCGCGCATCGAGCCGCCCGGCTGGATCACCGCGGTGATGCCGACCTTGGCGGCGTTGTCCAGGCCATCGCGGAACGGGAAGAAGGCGTCGGAGGCCATCACCGAACCGGCGACCTGCAGGCCGGCGTGCTCGGCCTTGATCGCGGCGATGCGCGCGGAGTTGACGCGGCTCATCTGGCCGGCGCCGACACCGATGGTCTGGCGTCCCTTGGCATAGACGATAGCGTTGGATTTGACGAACTTGGCCACTTTCCAGGCGAACACCAAGTCGTGCACTTCCTGCTCGGTCGGCGCGCGCTTGGTCACAACCTTCAGGTCGTCGGCGGTGATCATGCCGATGTCGCGGCTCTGCACCAGCAGACCGCCGTTGACGCGCTTGAAGTCCCAGCCAGCGCTGCGCTCGGCCGGCCACTCGCCGCACTCGAGCAGGCGCACGTTGGCTTTGGCGGCGACCACGGCACGGGCTTCGGCGCTGATTTTCGGCGCGATGATCACTTCGACGAACTGGCGCTCGACGATGGCCTGGGCGGTGGCGCCATCCAGTTCGCGGTTGAAGGCGATGATGCCGCCGAAGGCCGACTCGGTGTCGGTGGCGTAGGCCAGTTCGTAGGCTTGGCGGATGCCGCCTTCGCTGTCCAGAGCTACTGCGACGCCGCACGGGTTGGCGTGCTTGACGATGACGCAGGCCGGTTTGACGAAGCTCTTCACGCACTCCAGCGCGGCGTCGGTGTCGGCCACGTTGTTGAACGACAGCTCCTTGCCCTGCAGTTGCACGGCGGTGGAAATGCTGGCTTCGCCCTTGGCCGCCTCGACGTAGAACGCCGCATTCTGGTGCGGGTTCTCGCCGTAGCGCATTTCCTGCGCCTTGATGAACTGGGTGTTGAAGGTGCGCGGGAACTGGCCGCGCTCTTCGGTCGAGAGCGTATCGCGCGCCTGGTCGATGGTGCCCAGGTAGTTGGCGATCATGCCGTCGTAGGCGCTGGTGTGCTCGAAGGCCTTGAGGGCCAGGTCGAAGCGCTGGGCGTAGGTCAGGCCGCCGGCTTTCAGACCTTCGACGATGCTGGCGTAGTCGCTGGCATTGACCACGATGGCCACGTCCTTATGGTTCTTCGCGGCGGAGCGGACCATGGTCGGGCCGCCGATGTCGATGTTCTCGATGGCATCGGCCAGGTCGCAACCCGGCTTGGCCACGGTGGCGGCGAACGGGTAGAGGTTGACCGCGACCAGGTCGATCGGCTTGATGCCGTGCTCGTCCATCACCGCGCCGTCCAGAGCGCGACGGCCGAGAATGCCGCCGTGGATCTTCGGGTGCAGGGTCTTCACGCGGCCGTCCATCATTTCCGGGAAGCCGGTGTAGTCGGCCACTTCGACCGCTGCCACGCCGTTGTCCTTGAGCAGCTTGTAGGTGCCGCCGGTGGAAAGGATTTCCACGCCGAGGGCCACCAGTTCGCGGGCGAACTCGAGGATGCCGGTCTTGTCGGAAACGCTGATCAGCGCGCGGCGGACGGGGAGGCGGGTAGTCTGGTCGGTCATTGCGAAGTCCATCAGAGCTGGGAAATCAGTAAAAAAGGGCGGCTTTTGCTGGCCGCCCTTTTCCATGCATTCGGGTGCTTAGAGCAGATCGTATTGCTTGAGCTTCTTGCGCAGGGTGCCGCGGTTCAGGCCGAGCAGCTCGGAGGCCTTGGTCTGGTTGCCCTTGACGTAGTTCATCACGGTTTCCAGCAGCGGCGCTTCGACCTCGGTCAGGACCAGGTTGTAGACGTCGGTGACGTCGGCCCCTTCGAGGTGGGCGAAGTAGTTGTGCAGCGCCTTTTCCACGCTACCGCGCAGGGTCTGACCCTCCTCGCTGGGCGTGGTCAGGTGCTGCTTGAGGTTAGCGTTGTCGCTCACGGGTACTGCCCCATCAAAAACGGATTCATCAAAAAAATGCTCGTTCAACCTCGTCATGCGGCCACCTCGATTCCCTTGTTGTGACGGTCGGCGAAGAACTGCCGAACGTTGGCGCACTGCGCGTCCGTGCTTTCCAGACGATTGAAGTCGGCGCGGAACTCCCTGGCGCCGGGCAGGGTTGCGAGGTACCAGCCCACGTGTTTGCGGGCGATGCGCACACCCATCACATCGCCATAGAAGGCGTGCAGGGCGGCCAGGTGCTCAAGCAAGATTCGTTCTATCTCGGCCAGCGGCGGCGCAGCGAGTTCCTCGCCGGTGCTGAGGAAGTGGGCGATTTCGCGGAAGATCCACGGCCGGCCCTGGGCGGCGCGGCCGATCAGCAGGCCATCGGCGCCGGTGGCGACGAGTACGTCGCGGGCCTTGTGCGGCGAATCGATGTCGCCATTGGCGAACACCGGAATCGACACGGCCTGCTTGATTGCGGCCACGGTGTCGTATTCGGCTTCGCCAGTGTAGAGGTCAGCGCGGGTACGGCCGTGCACGGCGAGGGCGGCGATGCCGGCCTGTTCGGCGATCTTGGCTACGGTGATGCCGTTCTTGTTCGCGCGGTCCCAGCCGGTGCGGATCTTCAGGGTCACCGGCACGTCGACGGCGGCGACCACCGCCGCGAGGATCGCGCTGACCAGTTCTTCATCTTTCATCAGGGCGGAACCCGCGGCCTTGTTGCAGACCTTCTTGGCCGGGCAACCCATGTTGATGTCGATGATCTGCGCGCCGAGTTCGACATTGCGACGGGCGGCTTCGGCCAGCATCTCGGGATCGCCACCGGCGATCTGCACCGAACGGGGTTCGGGATCGCCCTCGTGCACCAGGCGCAGGCGCGATTTGCGGCTGTTCCACAGGCGCACGTCGCTGGTGACCATCTCCGATACCACCAGCCCCGCGCCCAGGCGCCGGCACAGCTGCCGGAACGGCTGATCGGTGACGCCCGCCATGGGGGCGAGGATCAGCTGATTGGGCAGTGTGTAAGGGCCGATGCGTACCACCGACATGGAGGTCATCCCTGTTGTATCGAAGACGTTGCGGCAATGGCGTAGCCCGCCAGAGTGCAGAACGGCTTTCGGGGGAGTGCGAAAAAGGGAGGGCATGATACCCGCTCTCGATGACCGGATAAAGGTCGTTTTGAACAAATTATGAGCAGCTGTCGGGTTATCGCCGCTGGGCAGGTTGGCGGCTGAAGGTGCCGGAAATCCGGCACCTGGGACTCACTCTGGCGAGTGGAAGCTGAGGCTGTAGTTCACGGCCTTGGTGCCCGGATCGAGGATTTCCAGGGACACGTGGATCGGCGTCTGCGGTGGCATTTCCGCCTGGCCGGCGAGTTCGCCCGCAAGGTATTCGCCGGGTTTGAAGCGACGACTGGCAAGCAGCTGGCCGCTGATGTCGGCGAAGCGCAGCTCCAGCAGCGGGAACGGCTGGGCGAACGGAGCGCGGTTGTAGAGGATGGCATCGACCACCAGCGAGTTGCGGAACTCCGGATGGCTGCGCACCACCAGGTTGCTGCTCTTGATCTGCTCGATATCGACCTTGGATGGCAGATGGCAGCCGATCTCCGGGCACAGCTGTTCGAACCACGGGCGGTACTGGTCCTGACGGGCCAGCTCTTCGAAGTGATAAGCCACGTATTGAGTGGCCAGTGCGCCGAGTGCCAGCAGGTTGATCAGGCCCCAGGCCAGCCAGCGGCCCCAGGGTTTGCGGTTTTCCTGCCAGTCGAGTTGCAGCGGTTCGTCCGTGAGGTCGAGCAGGTGCTCGTTGCGCAGGTTCGGCTCGTTGCGCTCGCTCCGCTCCAGGCGGCTGCCGGGCAGGGCGTAGTCAGTGTCGTCGACCTCATCGATGTCGGCCCCGCCAAAGGCCGGCTCGGTACGTTCGGTCGCCCTGGGCTCATCGGCATCGTCGTCGCGTTCGGCCTTCAGTTCGGCCTGTGGGCGTGGCTCGCTCGGTGTCTCTAGGTTCGCCGCCGGCATTACGCGCGGTGCGGGGGCGCTGGGCTTGACCTCCAGGCGCGGGGTGTTCTGTTCGGCGTGCAGCAGCGATTCGGCCCAGGCTTCGTCGTGGCGATTGTCGTCCGGGAGCGGCGCACTGAGCGGTTGCTCGCGGTCCGGCTTGAAGGCGAGGAATTCCTGCGACAGCTGCAGTTCCTGTTCTTCCAGCTTGGCCAGCTCTTCGTCGAGGTCGAGGCTGTCGAGGTCGAGGTCGTCGTGAATCCACAGGGTCTCGCTCGCGGGCTTGTCGGCCGCGGCGGGCTTGCTCACGCTGACTGCTGGAGCTGGAGCTGGAGCTGGAGCTGGAGCTGGAGCTGGAGCGCGGACCGCGGGCACTGTCGGCGGCGTAGGGGCCGGGCGGGCAGGCGCAGGGGCCACTGGCGCAGGGCCGGGTGCCGCCGGCTTGGCCGCGCGTTGATCAACCAGCAGTTGTTGCGCCGCATTGAACACGTGCATGCAGGCGCCGCAACGCACCGCGCCATGGGCGGCGCCCAGCTGTGCGCGGCTGATGCGGAAGCTGGTGCGGCAATGGGGGCACTGGGTGACGAAACTGTCGGTCATGCGGCGGTCCGGGTGGTGCGAGGCGCTAGTTTACCCAAGCGGGAGGTGAAAAACGCAAGCCTGGCCTCAGCGGCGTACGCCGCTGATGCGTACCCAGCCATCCTTGAGGGCGGTCGGGTCGAGGTCGAAGGCGTCCTGGTACGCGGCGCGCACGTCGTCGGCCTGCTCGGCGAGGATGCCCGACAGCGCCAGGCGACCGCCGGATTTGACCAGGCTGGTGATCTGCGGCGCCAGCGACACCAACGGGCCGGCAAGAATGTTCGCCACCACCACGTCGGCCTGTTGCTGCGGCAGGTCGGCGGGCAGGTAGACAGGGAAGCGGGCCGGGTCGATCTGGTTGCGCGAGGCGTTGTCACGCGAGGCCTCCAGGGCCTGCGGATCGATGTCGGTGCCGACTGCGCGCGGCGCGCCGAGCAGCAGCGCGGCGATGGCGAGGATGCCCGAGCCGCAGCCGAAATCCAGCACGTCGCAGTCCTTCAGCTCCTGGCCGTCCAGCCACTCCAGGCACAGCGCGGTAGTTGGGTGGGTGCCGGTGCCGAAGGCCAGGCCCGGGTCGAGCAGCAGGTTGACCGCGTCCGGCTCCGGGGCGGCGTGCCAGCTCGGCACGATCCACAAGCGCTGGCCGAAACGCATCGGCTGGAAGTTGTCCATCCAGCTGCGTTCCCAATCCTGGTCGGCGATGTGCTCGATCTGGTGTTCGGGCAGTGCGGCGCCGGTCAGCAGCTCCAGGTGGGCAACCAGGTTGGCGGCATCGGTGTCGGCCTCGAACAGCGCGAGCAGGTGGGTGTGGGTCCACAGCGGGGTGGTGCCCAGGTCCGGCTCGAAGATCGGCTGGTCTTCGGCATCCATGAAGGTCACCGAAACCGCGCCGACACCCAGCAGGGCGTCTTCGTAGGTTTCCGCCTGATCCGGGGTGATGGCGAGACGGACTTGTAACCAGGGCATGGCGAACCTCGATGCAGCGGGAAAAAGTGACCCCTCACGGGGCGGGCAAGCTTACTTGAGGCATGCACGCCGCGCCAGCCGGGCTGTCCAGGCGGTCAAGGCCGCGGTAGGCGAGGTGGCAGCTGCCAGCGCCGAGCAGGGCCGGCAGCAACAGGTTGAGCACCGGCACCAGTGCCAGCAGCAGGATCAGCAGGCCGAAGGCGATGGTCGCGCCACGCTGCTTGCGCACCGCCTGCATCTGTTCGGCGCCACTGGCCAGGCCCGACAGCGCCGCCGGTACCAGGAAGCGCACGTTGAGGTAGGCCAGCAGCAATAGCAGCAGCACGCCATTGAGCACCGGCACCGCCAGGCACAGCAGCGGGCCGATACCGATGCCCAGCCACGGGCCGAGGTGAAAACGCCCTGCCTGCAGCAAATTACCGTCGCCAGGCGTGCGTTGTGCCAGCTGCGGATACTGTTTGAGTGCGCGCTCGCGCAGGCTGCTCATCAGTACCCAGCGCAGGGCCAGGCGGATGCTCAGCACGATCAGGCCGACATAGAGCACGACGATCATCGCCACGGTCAGCAGGGCGGCGTACATCACCAGCATCGCCAGGGCTGGGCCGATACCGGCCATGCCGCTGATGCTGGCGCTCGCGCCACCCCCGAGCGAGGGCAGGAAGCCGAGTACCGCGGCGCCGTAGACGACGAACAGCGAGAGCAGGCCGGCGGCCTGGGCGATCAGTTCGAAGTGGGCGTAGAAGGCCCAGGTCCACAGGCTGAACATCAGCAGGCAGAGGCCGGATGAGCGCAGCAGGATGCCCGGCCGCAGGCTGGAGCGCAGCGCCAGACCCAGACAGATAAAGGCTTCGCCGAAGGCGGGGCCAATGGCCAGGAAACGGCTTTTCAGAGACATGCAGGCGTCCTTGCAGAACGAACAAGGGCCGCTTGTAGCGGCCCTTGTCGTGGCGACGGTGCGTGGAGCTTAGTGCTTATCCATCCCGAGTTTTTTCTCGAGGTAGTGGATATTCACGCCGCCCTTGGCAAAGCCCTTGTCCACGACCAGGTCGCGGTGCAGCGGGATGTTGGTCTTGATGCCGTCGACCACGATCTCGTCCAGGGCATTGCGCATGCGCGCCATGGCCTCGGCGCGGTCCTTGCCGTAGGTGATCAGCTTGCCGATCAGCGAGTCGTAGTTCGGCGGTACCGAGTAGCCGCTGTACAGGTGCGAGTCGACGCGCACGCCGTTGCCGCCCGGCGCGTGGAAATGCTTGACCTTGCCGGGGCAGGGCATGAAGTTGTCCGGGTCTTCGGCGTTGATCCGGCACTCCAGGGAATGGCCGCGGATGACCACGTCGCTCTGCTTGAACGACAGCTTGTTGCCGGCGGCGATGCTGAGCATTTCCTTGACGATGTCGATGCCGGTGACCATTTCGGTGACCGGGTGCTCGACCTGGACGCGGGTGTTCATCTCGATGAAGTAGAAACGACCGTCTTCATAGAGGAACTCGAAGGTCCCAGCGCCGCGGTAGCCGATCTCGATGCAGGCATCGACACAGCGCTGCAGTACTTCGGCGCGGGCCTTCTCGTCGATACCCGGGGCTGGCGCTTCTTCCAGAACCTTCTGGTGGCGGCGTTGCAGCGAGCAGTCGCGGTCACCCAGGTGGATGGCGTTGCCCTGGCCGTCGGACAGCACCTGGACTTCGACGTGACGCGGGTTGCCGAGGAACTTCTCCAGGTAGACCATCGGGTTGCCGAACGCGGCACCGGCTTCGGTGCGGGTCAGCTTGGCCGACTTGATCAGGTCTTCTTCCTTGTGTACCACGCGCATGCCGCGACCACCGCCGCCACCGGCGGCCTTGATGATCACCGGGTAGCCCACTTCACGGGCGATCTGCAGCGCAGTGGCTTCGTCTTCCGGCAGCGGACCGTCGGAGCCAGGCACCACGGGTACGCCGGATTTGATCATGGCGTCCTTGGCGCACACCTTGTCGCCCATCAGGCGAATGGTGTCGGCTTTCGGGCCGATGAAGGCGAAGCCGGATTTTTCCACCTGCTCGGCGAAGTCGGCGTTTTCCGCGAGGAAGCCGTAGCCGGGGTGGATGGCGGTGGCGCCAGTGACTTCGGCGGCGCTGATGATCGCCGGGATATTCAGGTAGGACAGATTGCCCGGTGCCGGACCGATGCAGACGGATTCGTCGGCCAGGCCCAGGTGCATCAGCTCACGGTCGGCGGTGGAGTGCACGGCCACCGTCTTGATGCCCAGCTCCTTGCAGGCACGCAGGATGCGCAGGGCAATTTCGCCACGGTTGGCGATCAGGACTTTTTGCAGCTTCTGCATCGCAGGTTCCCCGCTCATCAAACGATGGTGAACAGGGGCTGGTCGTATTCAACCGGCTGGCCGTTGTCTGCCAGGATCGATTCGATCACGCCACTGGCTTCGGCTTCGATGTGGTTCATCATTTTCATCGCTTCGACGATGCACAGGATGTCGCCCTTCTTCACGGTCTGCCCGACTTCGGCGAAGTTGCCGGAGGTTGGCGAGGCGGCGCGGTAGAAGGTGCCGACCATCGGCGAGCGAACCACATGGCCATTCAGCTTGGCGGCAGCGGGCGCTGCATCGGCAACGGCTGCCGGAGCGGCGGCGACCGGGGCAGCGGCAGGGGCTGGTGCCGGGGCGTACATCGGCTGGGCGAAAGTCGGTTGCTTGCTGTGGCGGCTGATGCGCACGGACTCTTCGCCCTCGCGGATCTCCAGCTCGTCGATGCCGGACTCTTCCAGCAGTTCGATCAGTTTTTTGACTTTACGGATATCCATAGGTGTTCAACTCCCAGTCAGGTCAGGGTCGTTCAAGTTGTTCGAGTGCGGCCTCCAGGGCCAGCCGGTAACCGCTGGCGCCAAGGCCGCAGATCACTCCCACGGCAACGTCGGAAAAGTAGGAGTGATGGCGGAAGGCTTCGCGTTTGTGCACGTTGGACAGGTGCACTTCGATGAATGGGATGCTCACTGCCAGCAATGCGTCACGTAATGCCACGCTGGTATGTGTGAAAGCGGCCGGATTGATCAGGATGAAGTCGACGCCTTCGGCCTTTGCGGCGTGAATGCGCTCGATAAGTTCGTACTCGGCATTGCTCTGCAGATAGAGCAGGTGATGGCCGGCATTGCGTGCGCGCTGTTCGAGATCCTGATTGATCTGCGCCAGGGTGGTGGCGCCGTAGACACCGGGCTCGCGGGTGCCCAGCAGATTGAGATTGGGGCCGTGCAGCACCAGTAGGGTGGCCATGCGGTTTGTCCTTGTTATCTGTGCCGGGGTGGGCGGGACTATGCCGAATGCGCCGCGAGCTGTCCAGTTGCCGGCAATAGTCGACACGATGGCCGAATATTGCCGCAGATATATGACGCCGACACTACCGTCGGGCGCTTGCCTGGGTCAGCCGCTCGGCGAACTGCGGCGCATCGATCTCCCCTACGACACGCAGATCGGACCATTCGTCACCGTTGCCGGAAAAAAACTGGATGGCGGGTGGGCCGAACAGCTGGTAGCGATCGAGCAGTGCGCGCTGGGCGGGATTGCTCTCGGTGATGTCGAAGCGGACCAGGCGATAGCCGGCGAACTGCGCCTGCACGGCCGGGTCACTGAACACTTCGCGCTCGATCACCTTGCAGCTGATGCACCAGTCGGCGTACCAGTCGAGCAGCAGCGGCTCACCGGCGCTCTTCGCCGCGGCCAGGGCCGCGTCCAGCTCGCTCGGGGTGGTGACGGTCTGCCAGCTGGCGTGGGCCTGAGTGGAGGTGCTGGCGACTGCCGCGGCCGCCGGCTGACCGAGCGGACGCAGCGGATCGCTCTGGCCCTGCAGGGCGCCGACCCAGGCGACCACGGCATACACCAGCAGCGGCAGGCTGAGCACGTGGGCGACTTTCTGGTGATGGGTCTTGGGCGTCAGCTCCAGCGCGCCGAGCCACAGTGCCACGCCGGCCGCAAGCAGGCCCCACAGGGCCAGGCTGATCGGGCCGGGCAGCACGCGCTCGAGAAGCCAGATCGATACGGCCAGCAACAGTGCGCCGAAGGCGTTGCGCACACTGATCATCCAGGCGCCGGATTTCGGCAGCAACGCGCCGCCGCCGACGGCGAACAGCACCAGTGGCGCGCCCATGCCCAGGCCCAGCGCCAGCAGCTTGAGACCGCCACCGAGGGCGTCACCGCTGGCGCTGATGTACAGCAGCGCACCGGCCAGTGGCGCCGATACGCACGGCGAAACCAGCAGGCTGGAGAGAATGCCGAGCACCGCGGCGCTGAGCAGGGTGCCACCCTCCCGGCGCTGGCTCAGGCGCTCCAGCGGGGCGCTGAGGGCGGCGGGCAGGCGCAGTTCGAGAAAGCCCAGGCTGGCGGCGGCGAACAGGGCGAAGAAGATGGCGAATGGCACCAGCACCCAGGGTGATTGCAGGCGCGCCTGCAGATTCAGCTCGCTGCCGAACAGGCCCATCAGTGCGCCGAGCACCGCGAAGCTCGCCGCCATCGGCACCACGTAGGCCAGCGACAGGCTCAGCCCGCGCAGGCCGCCAGGCTGACCGCGCAACACCACGCCGGTGAGGATCGGCAGCATCGGCAGCACGCACGGGGTGAAGGCCAGGCCGAGGCCGGCGAGGAAGAACAGCGCCAGTTCCTTCCAGCTCCAGCCTGTTTCGCTGCTGCTCGGCGCGCTGGCCGGTGCTTCGGCCGCTGTTGCCAGGGCGGCGGCATCACCGACTTCGATGCGTTCCTTTTCCGGC
Source organism: Pseudomonas sp. PDM14 (assembly GCF_014851905.1). NCBI lineage: Bacteria > Pseudomonadati > Pseudomonadota > Gammaproteobacteria > Pseudomonadales > Pseudomonadaceae > Pseudomonas > Pseudomonas sp. PDM14. The sequence continues at coordinate 358,385 of NZ_JACVAQ010000003.1, forward strand.
GGGTAGCACAGGCCCTTGTCGGCGCAGCCCTGGTAGCCGACATGCACGGTCAACGGCAGGTTGTGCGGGTTGTTCAGCTGCACCTCGACATCGGTGATGCCGTAGTAGACCTCGACATCGCCGAAGTACTCGTCGTGCTTCGGCTCGCCGGCCGGCAGCACGGCTTCACCCTTGGCCAGGTCGCTCGGCTCGACGCGGAACTCGAAGCGGTGGCGGTAGAGGTAATAGCCTTCGGCATTGACGAAACGCAGTTTGACGGCGGTCGGCGAGCTTTCCACCAGGCTCAGGCGAAATGCCTCGCGGACCGGCAGGAAGTCCTGGCTGTTGTTCAGCGGCGCACCCAGCTCGGCCGGCGGCAGCTTGTCGAACAGGCCAGCGTGGCTGGGCAGACTCAGCAGCAGAAGGAGGAACAGCGACAGCAGACGGTGCATGGCAGGCTCGCACGAGGGACGTGGCGGGCATCATACCCAAGTCGGCCGGGCGACCCCATAAGGCGGCATGCCGCAGGGCGTCAGCGGATGGTGCAGAGCGACCGGAGGTATTGCACGTTGGGCGGTGCGGTCCCTTTCTCCTCTCCCCAGCCCTCTCCCTTGGGGAGAGCGCATGGACGCTAGCGCTGGCCGATCGTGATGTCGCGGGGACGGCGCCCAACGCCAGCGACCTAGCCGACTCTGAACGCCTGCACCGCCGTATGCAGCTGACCACCGAGCTGCAGCAACTGCTCGCCCTGCTGGCGACCCTCGCCGATGCGTGCCAGGTTGTCGCCGCCGAGCTGGTGGATGCGCTCGCTGTGGCCGCGGATTTCGCTGGCGGCGCCGCCCTGCTGGGCGGTGGCTTCGGCGATGCGCTCGGCCATGCTGGCGATGGTGCGGATCGAGATCACCACTTCGTCGAGCGCGCCGTCGGCCTGTTCGGCGCGGCTGGCGGTGGCTTCGGCGTGTTCGACCTGGGCGCGCATCGCCGACACCGACTTCTGCGCGGCCTGCTGCAGGCGGGTGATCAGTTGCTGGATTTCCTCGGTGGCGCCGCTGGTGCGCTGGGCCAGCGAGCGCACTTCGTCGGCGACCACGGCGAAGCCGCGGCCCATTTCGCCGGCGCGCGCGGCTTCGATGGCGGCGTTGAGGGCGAGCAGGTTGGTCTGTTCGGCGACGCTGCGGATCACCGTTAGCACCTGGCCGATGGTTGCGGTTTCCTCGGCCAGTTGTTCGATCGACAGGGCGTTGCTCTGTACTTCGCCGACCAGCGCATGCAGCCCGGTCAGGCTCTGTTCGATGACGTTCTGCCCGTGCTCCACCGCCTGGCTCGCCGAGCGGCTGGCGTTGGCGGTCTGGCTGGCGTCGTCGGCGACCTGCTGGATGGTGTTCTCCAGGTCGCCGAGGGCATCGCGGATCTGCGCGGTATCGGCCAACTGCCGTTCGGCGCCACCATGCAGGCCCTGGCTGAGATCGGCCAGGGCCTGGCTGCTGCCGGCTACTGCGCCGGCGTGCTGGTGAATGGTGCCGACCAGGTCGACCAGATAACGGCGCAGGTGATTCAGCGAGTCCTCGATGGCGCGCATCTCACGAGTGCGCGAGTTGAGGCTGATGCCTTCGGCGAAGTCACCGGCGGCCCAGGTCGACAGCGCCGGAGCGAGTTCGCCGAGGACATTGCTCAGGCGGCGCTGGATGCGGTCCAGGGCCAGGGCGACCAGCAGGATCAGGCCGATCATCAGGCCCTGGATCACCCGCACTTCCCCCTGGATGCGCTGCTGCTCGGCGCGTACCGCCGGCTCCAGCGCGGTCAGCGCCTGCTGCAGACTGCTGACCTTGGCGGCGGTGCTGCTGGCCAGATCGCTACGTGATTCAATTTGCGTGCGCGTGCGTGCCAGCTCCGCGGGGTAGCGCTTGAGCAGGCTGGCCAGCTCGCGCTTGAGGCCGACGCCGCGGTCTTCCACCTGCTGTTCTTCACTGCTGGTGTCGAGGCCGAGCATGGCGGCGAAGGCGCCGGCACCGGAATCGTTGCTGGCCGCGACGCCCAGCAGCGGCAGTTGCTCCAGGGCACTCATCTGCTGGGCCAGAGCGGCCAGTTCGCGCTCGACGTCGGCGGCCAGTTCGCTGCGCCCGCTGCTGACTAGCTTGCTGCGGGCGTGGGCCAGGCGGGTGAGGTGCTGGGCGGCCTGCAACAGCGGCGTGCGGTAGTTCGCGGCCTCGGCGCTGTCGCTGTCGGCGGCGTAGCGGGTCAGTTGGTCGAGGCTGGCGGCCAGCTCGCGTTCGGCCTGGATCAGCAGACCCTGCGGGTCGCCGGCCAGCTTGCCGGCGGCAAGCAGCTCGTTGGCGGTGAAGGTGCGCAGTTCGTCGAGGCTGGGGCGCAGGTCATCGGCCAGGGCCGGCGGCAGGTGCGTGAGGTTCTGGTCGAGGGTGTCCAGCGCCTGGCTGGCCTGGTTGTGCCGCTGGGTGTCGCCGCTGGCCAGGTAGTCCTGGATGCTGGTGCTGATCTGCTGGAACTGCTGCGACAGGTCGACGTAGCGCTGCATCAGCAGGTACGGGCGCTGCAGCGCCTGTTCGGACCACCACAGCGTGGCGCCGAGGGCCAGGCAGGCGGTGACGAGGAGGGCGGTGGACAGATTGGTGAGCAGCTTGAGACGCATGATGGCAGCAACCGGAATGCTTGATCGGTGCTGTCGAGGTTATTGCGGTTCGGTTTCAGCTTCGTGACAGCGTGATCTGCGTCACGCTGTCCGGTGTCTTCAGCCGAGGTAGATTTCCACCCGGTTGCGCCCGCCGTGTTTGGCGACGTAGAGCGCTTCGTCGGCCTGCTTGGAGAGCATGTTGCTGTCCATATCGTCGCGCAGTTCGGCGATGCCGCAGCTGAAGGTGCAGGCCAGGTCCTGCGGCTGCGCGGGGTAGTGGATCTCGGAGAAGCGCTTGCGGATCTCGTCGAGCACCTTGGCCGCGGTGGCCGCGTCGGTGTCCGGCAGGACCACGGCGAATTCCTCGCCACCGTAGCGGCCGATATGGTCGGTCTTGCGCAGGCGCTGCTTGAGGAACAGCGCCATGCTCTTGATCACGCGGTCGCCCATGGGGTGGCCGTAGGTGTCGTTGACCCGCTTGAAGTGGTCGATGTCGAGCATGGCGAAGGTCAGCGGCTGGCCGTCGCGACGGGCGCGGAAGCGCGCATCTTCGAGCAGCTGCAGGGTGTGGGTGTGGTTGTACAGGCCGGTGAGGCTGTCGCGCACCATGCGCGCACGCAGGTTGCGGGCGCGGGCGGCGCGGTTGCGCACGGTGGCGATCAGGTGGCGCGGCTTGATCGGCTTGGTGAGGAAGTCGTCGCCGCCTTCGCTCATGGCGTCGAGCTGCTTGTCCAGGTCGTCCTCGGCGGACAGGTAGATGATCGGCACGCTGACATAGCGGTCGTTGTGGCGGATCACCTTGGCCAGCTCCGGGCCGTTGCAGTCGGGCATGTACATGTCGAGGATGATCAGGTCCGGCTGGAAATCGGCCAGCTCCGCCATCGCCTGGATCGGCTCGGTCAGGGTGCGGGTGACGATGCCGGCGCTGTTGAGCACGCGCTCGGTGTGGGTGGCCTGGGCGCGCGAGTCGTCGATTACCAGTACCTTGTAGGGTTCGTACTGGCTGACGTGGGTCAGCACCTCGACCCGCTCGATCAGGCTCGAGGCGTCCAGGCTGCCGGTGAAGAATTCCTGGCCGCCGGCGCGCACAGCCGCCAGGCGGGTCGGGGTATCGGTGTCGTCGTGGCTGAAGAACAGCAGGGGCAGCTTCTGCTCCAGGCCTGCCTGTGCTTCGCTGGCCAGCTGCAAACCGCGACCGGGGCCGGCGAAGTCCACTTCCATGAGGATTGCCGCGGGGTGGCGCTCCTTCATTTCGGCAAGAAAGGCGTTGGCGTCGGGCAGGGCCTGGGCGGTGAGGCCGAAGAATTCCAGTTGCTGGGCCAGGCGCTGGGCGCGCTCGAAATCCTGCAGGGCCAGGTATACCGGCTTGCGCAGCGGCGGCAGGAAGGTCTGTTCGTACTGGTCGCCGTGGCGCAGGCCGGTGCGCGACAGGCGCTGCATGAGCTGGTTGAGTTCGGTGATCAGCTGGCTGGTCAGGCGACCGCGGTTGGCTTCCACGGCGCTCAGGCAGTTGGCGATGGCGTCGGCCAGGCGCACGTGGACATCCTGCTCGAAGCGCTCCGCGTAGCGCAGCAACCCCTGGTTGACTTCGGCCAGCTCGGCCATGTCGGTCGGGTTCCACTCGCCTTGTTGCAGGCGCTGCCACACTTCGAGGACCTGGCGGGCCTGGTAGATCACACGCTTGGCGAAATGCTGCTTGAGGCGGTCGCGGCTGGGATCTTCTTGCTCGATCATGACCTGGCGTCTGTGTGGCGCCCGCTGGGCGGACGAAATGATGGCCCCATGCTACCACTCGGGGCGTCAGGAAAAACTGCCGCCGATCAATTGGCGTCAACCTTTCATCTTTTGGCCATTTTGCCCGAGTTTGGTTCGCCGCCCTCTGCAATGCGGCTGTGCGGCGCGCAGGCTTCACTTATAGTGCAGTACTGGCAACACTCTGGCTGTGCTGTGGTCGGAGTACTGGAGCATTGATCCGCTCCTCGCATCTTGCGGCGTCGCCCGTCCCCCGGATGGCCGCCGACTCGCCCGATTCGCCTTGGCCCGCCTCACCGCGAGCAGGCTCCATGACGTAAGGACATGACCATGCTGGACTGGAAGAAACGCACAGAAGGCTTGCGCGACAACGTCGACAATTCCGTAGACGGCGCGCGCAGCTACTTCGGTGGCCTGTGGCTGAGCCGCGCGCTGGGCACGCTGCTCGCCCTGTACCTGCTGATAGCGCTGGTGGTGGGTTGGTACTGGAGCCAGGAACCCGAGCTGTTCCCGGTGCAACAGCATTCCCAGGCCGCGGCGGAAGCGGCCCAGCGCAAGTTGACCGTCGGCTACACCACGGTGGAAACCGTGAAACAGGTCGCCAGCACCCTGCTGACCAAACCGGGTGGCTACCTGAGCAACGACCTGGCGCCGCCCGGTCTGTGGCTGGACGACATGCCGAGCTGGGAATACGGTGTGCTGGTGCAGGTGCGTGACATCTCACGCGCCCTGCGCAAGGACTTCGCCCGTTCGCAGTCGCAATCCACCGAAGACCCAGACCTGGCCAAGGCCGAACCGCGCTTCAACTTCGACAACAAGAGCTGGGCGCTGCCGGCCTCGGAGGACGAGTATGCCGAAGGCATCAAGTCGCTGGATCGCTACCTCGCCCGCTTGTCCGACCCGAGTCAGGCCAATGCGCAGTTCTATGCCCGTGCCGACAACCTGAACAACTGGCTGGGCGACACTGCGACCCGCCTCGGTTCGCTGTCGCAGCGCCTGTCCGCCAGCGTCGGCCGGGTGCGCCTGAACACTGACGTCGAGCCGAACCAGCCGATCCCCGAAGGGCAGATCGTGCCGGTGCGCGAGGAAGAGGTGAAAACCCCGTGGCTGCAGATCGACAACGTTTTCTATGAGGCACGCGGCCAGGCCTGGGCGCTGTCGCATATCCTGCGCGCCATCGAGGTGGATTTCGCCGATGTGCTGGCGAAGAAGAACGCCACCGTCAGCGTGCGCCAGATCATTCGCGAGCTGGAAGCGGCGCAGGAGCCACTGTGGAGCCCGATGATCCTCAATGGCAGTGGCTATGGCGTGTTGGCCAACCACTCGCTGGTGATGGCCAACTACATCTCCCGCGCCAACGCGGCGATCATCGACCTGCGCACCCTGCTGAGCCAGGGCTGAGGCATGACGATCACCCAGGGCGAGCTGAAGCATCGCAGCGCGTCGGATGCCGAGCTGGTCACCTGGGTGGACGAACATGACCAGGTGCTCGGCCAGTTGCCCCGCGCCGAGCTGCGCGCCCGCGGCCTGATCGGTCGCGGCACCTTCATTCTGCTGTTCAACTCCGCCGGTGCGTTGTGCGTGCACCGGCGCACCCTGAGCAAGGCCATCTACCCCGGTTACTGGGATGTCGCTGCCGGCGGCATGGTGGCCGCTGGGGAGGAGTACGCCGCCTCGGCAGCCCGCGAGCTGGCTGAGGAACTGGGCATCTCCGGGGTTACGCTGCAGGCGCACGGGCACTTCCGCTTCGCCCGGGCGGACAACCAGCTGTGGGGCGGCGTGTTCTCGGCGGTGTCCGATGCGCCGCTGGTGCTGCAACCCGAGGAAGTGCTGGAGGCACGCTTCCTCACCCTCGACCAGGTACGCGCCGACATCGAGCGCGCAGCGTACTGCCCTGACTCGTTGCAGGCGTTGCAGCTGTATCTGGATTCGCAGCCCTGAGCGCCTGCGCGGATTTCTCGTAGGGTGCGCCGTGCGCACCAACACGCTCGCGGATAGCCTCAGGTGCGCCTGACGCACCCTACGTCTGACCTGTTGAGACGAAGGTGAGCACCCTACGTCCAGCTTGCAAGTTTCCTCGCCCCGGCACTCTCCCGGCGGGCAGGAGATACGAGCGAAAGCCGCCAACGGCGCGGCTTTGTGCAGTAATTCAGACGTTTTGTGCGGTATGCCGAACAAGGTCGCCAATCCGTTGGACAATGGCGCAATTTCGCACTTAGCACGGGCTGGCTTTGCCTTTACACTGCGCGGCCTCTGATCGCCGGCCTCGGCGTTCATGACCGGGCTCCCGCCCGTTGCGCTGCCCCTGCCAGAGTGGGGCCTCGCGGCTGACAGCCGTCAGCCAGTCGCTATCCTGACCAACCCAAGAGGAAAAAGCCGGTGGTCAAGAAAGCCGCGTCCTTTGCCGCCCTCGGCGGTCTCGTCTATTCCACCGATGGCGGTCGGCATTGCCCCGACTGTGGCCAGCCCGTGGACGCCTGCACCTGCAAGCAGACCCAGATTCCCGCCGGCGACGGCATCGCCCGCGTACGCCGCGAAACCAAGGGCCGGGGCGGCAAGACCGTCACCACCATCACCGGCGTGCCGCTGGCCGAAGAGCCGTTGAAGGAGCTCGCCAGTGCGCTGAAGAAACGCTGTGGTTGTGGCGGCGGGCTCAAGGAGGGCGTCATCGAGATCCAGGGCGACCACGTCGACCTGCTGCTCGACGAACTCGGCAAGCGCGGCTTCAAGGCGAAGAAATCCGGCGGCTGAAACGCCGCCCCGCGGCAGCCCGAGCAGGGCGCCCGGCGCAACAGCTTCTAAACTTCTCGACGAGATGGGCGGTCAACACTCCGTCATTCGTCATGTTATGGCTTTAACCTGCGGCGCGGTCCGGTGCACCCGGCCCGCTAGCAGATCCTTTGTTTCAGGGAGACCTCGATGGCCGTAAGACGTACACGCAAAGATGACGGAAGCCAGTGGACAGTCGCGGACAGCCGCAGCGTATATGGCATTCGCCACTGGGGCGCCGGCTACTTCTCGATCAACGATGCCGGGCGCGTGGAAGTGCGCCCGAACGGCCCGCAGAGCGCGCCGATCGATCTCTATGCCGAGCTCGACCAGCTGCGTGACAGCGGCCTGAGCCTGCCGCTGCTGGTGCGTTTCCCCGACATCCTGCAGGACCGTGTGCGCCAGCTCACCGGCGCCTTCGACGCCAACATCGAGCGCCTGGAATACCAGGGCCGCTACACCGCGCTGTACCCGATCAAGGTCAACCAGCAGGAAGCGGTGGTAGAGAACATCATCGCCACGCAGAACGTCGCCATCGGCCTGGAAGCCGGTTCCAAGCCCGAGCTTTTGGCCGTGCTGGCGCTGGCGCCGAAGGGCGGCACCATCGTCTGCAACGGCTACAAGGACCGCGAATTCATCAAGCTGGCGCTGATCGGGCAGAAGCTCGGCCACAACGTGTTCATCGTCATCGAGAAAGAATCCGAAGTGCAGCTGGTGATCGAGGAGGCCGCCGAACTCAAGGTGCAGCCGCAGATCGGCCTGCGCGTGCGCCTGTCTTCGCTGTCGTCGTCGAAATGGGCGGACACCGGTGGCGAGAAGTCCAAGTTCGGCCTCTCCGCCGCGCAGATCCTCTCCGTGGTCGAGCGCTTCCGCACCGCCGGCCTGGACCAGGGCATCCGCCTGCTGCACTTCCACATGGGTTCGCAGATCGCCAACATTGCCGACTACCGCAAGGGCTTCCGCGAGGCCATTCGCTACTACGGCGAGCTGCGCGCGCTGGGTCTGCCGGTCGAGCACATCGACGTCGGTGGCGGCCTGGGCGTCGACTACGACGGCACCCACTCGCGCAACGCCAGCTCGATCAACTACGACATGGACGACTACGCCGCCACCGTCGTCGACATGCTGAAAGAGTTCTGCGACCGCCAGGAGCTGCCGCACCCGCACATCTTCTCCGAGAGCGGCCGGGCGATGACTGCGCACCACGCCGTGCTGGTGGTGCAGGTGACCGACGTGGAGCGGCACAACGACGAGGAGCCGCACATCGACGCGGCCATCGAGCAGCCGGAAGTGCTGCACGCGCTGATCGAGCTGCTTGGCCCGAGCGACCCGGAAATGGTCGCCGAGAGCTACTGGCGCGCCACGCATCTGATCGAGGAAGTCGCCGCGCAGTATTCGGCCGGCAAACTCGACCTGCCGCAGAAGGCCCTGGCCGAGCAGTGCTACTTCGCCATCTGCCGCCGCCTGCACAACCAGCTCAAGGCGCGTCAGCGTTCGCACCGCGCGGTGCTCGACGAGCTCAACGACAAGCTGGCCGACAAGTACATCTGCAACTTCTCGGTGTTCCAGAGCCTGCCGGACACCTGGGCCATCGGCCAGATCCTGCCGATCCTGCCGCTCGACCGCCTCGACGAGGAGCCGCTGCGCCGTGCCGTGCTGCAGGACCTGACCTGCGACTCCGACGGCAAGATCCGCCAGTACGTCGACGAGCAGAGCATCGAGACCAGCCTGCCGGTGCACGAAGTGCGCGAGGGCGAGGACTACCTGCTGGGCATCTTCCTGGTCGGCGCCTACCAGGAAATCCTCGGCGACATGCACAACCTGTTCGGTGACACCGACTCGGTGAACATCTACCAGAACGCCGATGGCAGCGCCTACCACGCCGGGGTGGAAACCCACGACACCATCGAGGACATGCTGCGCTACGTGCACCTGTCGCCCGAGGAGTTGATGAACTACTACCGCGACAAGGTGGCTGGCGCCAAGCTCAGTGCCCGCGAGCGCACGCAGTACCTGGACGCCCTGCGCCTGGGCCTGACGCGCTCGTCGTATCTGTCGAGCTGATCGCTGTAGCGGTACGCCGTGCGCACCGCTACAACGGGCAACCGATAAGACGGATGCTCGCTAATACCCATGAAAAAGCCCGGCTTCTGCCGGGCTTTTTCGTTTCACACGATCAGCGCGTGATCATGCCGAAGCCTCGGGCCATCAGGCTGGCGAGTACCGGCAGGCAGACCAGCAGCAACAGCTCGATGCGGATGACCAGGATCGTGCGTTTGGCCTGCGCCGGAGTGATGGTCGGCGCGCGCCCTTCGAGCAGGTCGTTGCGCCAGTTGAAGAAGGTCATCGTCGGCACGATGGACAGCAGGCCGATGAGGATGAACAGGCCGAGCTTGGCGTGGAACAGGCTGTTCTGCAGGTAGTAGTCCAGGCCCTTGCCGTACCACAGCACGCGCGTCGCCCCGCTGGCCAGCACCAGCCCGGCGCTGATGCCGTAGGCGATATCGATGCGCAGCAGGCGGCGCGCGCTGGCGGCGTCCAGCACCGGTTTGAACAGCAGGTGCTCGGCAGTCAGCAGGGCGAACAGGATGAAGATCGACAGGTAGTGCAGGCTGGCGGCAATCGCGTCGGCCATGGTGGGTTCCTCAGGCGAAATCGCTGTTGTGAATGACGCGGTTGCGACCCTGCTGCTTGGCCTGGTACAGCGCGCGGTCGGCACGTTCCAGCACGCCGTTCTGGCTTTCGCCCGGCTCGAGCAGGGCCGTGCCGAAGCTGGCGGTGAGGGCGTGCCGGCTCTCGCCGAGGTCCATCGGCGTGGCGGCGATTTCCTGGCGGATGCGCTCGGCGATCAGGTGCAGCTCGTGGGCATCGTTGACCGTGACCACGGCAACGAATTCTTCGCCGCCCAGGCGCACCAGCAGATCGTCCGGGCGCAGGGCCGCGGCCATGCGCCGCGCGCTCTGCCACAGCACCTGATCGCCACCGGCATGCCCGTGCCGATCATTGACCTGTTTGAAGTGGTCGAGGTCGCAGAAGATCACCCCCAGGCGCTGGCCGCTGCGCGCGGCACTGGCCTGTTCACGCGGATAGAACTGGTTGAGCCCGGCGCGGTTCCACAGCTGGGTCAGCGGGTCGAGCAGGGCACGGCGCTGTTCGCGGTCGACATCGCCGCGCAGTTTCTGCGCCCGCTGGCTGACACTGCGCAGCTGCATGTAGCCCTCGGCCAGGGTGCCCAGGTCGCGCAGGCGCAGACGCTCGGTATGGCTCAACGTACGCGGGATCGGGTGCAGCATGCACAGCGTGCCGATCGGCTGGCCGTTGCTGCTGTGCAGCGGCTGGCCGGCGTAGAAGCGGATGTACGGCGGGCCGGTTACCACCGGGTTGTCGGCGAAGCGCGGGTCGAGCTGGGCGTCCTCGATCACCAGCATGCTGCGTGCGGCCACCGCATGCCCGCAGAAGGAAATGTCGCGCTCGGTCTGGTCGATGTCGAGGCCGATGCGGGCTTTGAACCACTGGCGGTTGCGGTCGATCAGGCTGATCAGCACCGAGTGCCCCTGGAACATTTCGCGGGTCAGGCGCACCAGGGTGTCGAGGTAGTGCTCGGCCGGAGTGTCGAGCAGGTCGAGCTCGTCGAGGGCGTTCTGGCGTTGCTGTTCATCGTGCGGGTGCGGGGCTGAAAGCATCAAGAACTCCGTTAGGCAGCAGTTGATATCCAGGCATCGTGACGGTGCAGGCGCCAGGCCATGGCGCCCAGGCTGACGCCCCTGATCAGCATAAAGCATAAAAACGCCAGCCACAGGCCGTGATTGCCCAGGCCCTGGCCGAGCCAGCCGATGGGCACCGCCAGGGCCACGGAGAACAGCATGGCATTGCGCATTTCCCGCGCGCGGGTAGCGCCGATGAACAGGCCGTCGAGCAGGTAACCCCATACCGCCAGCAACGGTAGCAGCGCCAGGTACGGCAGGTACTGGTAGGCCACCGCGCGCACCTCGGCGATGTCGCTCTGCAGGTTGACGAACTGCTGCCCGGCGACCAGGAACGCCAGGGCGAACAGCAAGCTGGCCAGCAGCGACCAGCCACCAGCGACTACCAGCGAGCGGCGCAGGGCATCGCGGTCGCGGGCGCCGATGGCGTAGCCGCACAGCGCTTCCACCGCGTGCGCCAGGCCATCGAGGGCGTGGGCGGTGAGCAGCAGGCCATTGAGCAGCAGCGCATTGGCCGCCACCGTGGCATCGCCCAGGCGCGCGCCCTGCACGGTGATCAGGAAGAACACCAGCTCCAGCGCCAGGGTACGGATGAAGATGTCGCGGTTCACCGCCAGCAGCGGCCGCCAGTTCGGCCAGCGCCCCAGTGCGGCCCAGTCCATGCGCCCCGGGTAGCGGCGCAAGGCGGGGCGGCAGAGGGCCAGGCCGAGCAGCGCACCGCTCCATTCGGCGATCACCGAGGCGCGCGCCGCGCCGAGTACGCCCCACTCCAGGCCGAGGACGAACCACAGCGCCAGCGCGGCGTTGAGCAGGTTGGTGAAGAGCAGGATGGCCAGCGGCGCACGGGCATTCTGCGTACCGAGAAACCAGCCGACCAGCGCGTAGCTGGCCAGCGCCGCAGGCAGGCCGAGCAGGCGCAGCTGAAAGAATTCGCGGGTCAGCGCGTCGAGTTCGGCGGAGGGGTTCATCAGGCCCAGGGCGAAGCCGCTGAACGGAATCGCCAGCGTGCCGAGCAGTAGCGCGAAGCCGAAGGCCAGCAGCAGTGCCTGCAACAGGATCTGCCGCAGCGCACCGCCATCGCCGCGGCCGCTGGCCTGGGCGGCGAATCCGGTGGTGCCCATGCGCAGGAAGCCCATCGCCCACACCAGCAGGGTGTACAGACTGCCGCCTACGGCCACGGCACCGAGCTGGTGGGCGTGCGGCAGATGGCCGACCACGGCGCTGTCGACCAGCGCCACCATCGGCACGGAGAGGTTGGAAAGAATCATCGGCGCGGCGAGGGCCCAGACCCGGCGGTGGGTCGGGGCGTGGCGCCAGGCGTCCTTGAGCGGGCTCATGCGGGGCTCCTACTGGGTGGCGCAGTATAGGCACGGTCTGCGACGGCATTGCCAAGCGCCATGCTCCTCGCAGACAATGCAAGTCATTATCATTTGATAAAGATTGCCGCCATGTCCGCCGACGACCTCGTGCTGCGCACCGCCGTTCATGACCTGTACAGCGACCATCATTCCTGGCTGCGGGGTTGGTTGCGCAAGCGTATCGGCAACAATTGCGATGCCGCGGACCTGGCGCAGGACACCTTCGTGCGGGTGATCAAGGCGCGCAGTGCGCTGCAGATCCGGGAGCCACGGCATTACCTGTCCACCGTCGCCAAGGGCCTGCTGATCGACCTGTTCCGCCGGCGCTCGCTGGAGAATGCCTACCTCGAGGCCCTGGCCTGCGTGCCGGAGGCCGAGCAGCCGTCGCTGGAAGAGCAGGCATTGCTGCTGGAGGCGCTACTGGAGATCGACCGCCTGCTCGACGGCCTCGGCGCCACGGTCAAGCAGACCTTCATCCTTTCCCAGTGCGACGGCCTGCCCTACGCCGAGATCGCTCGCCGCCTGGGTATTTCCCTGCGCACGGTGAACAACCACATGGCCAAGGCCATGGAGCATTGCTGCCTGATGCTGGCGCAATTGCCATGAGCCAGCCGCACAATCTGTCTCCCGCCGAACTCGATGCCATCCGCAGCGCGGCGCAGTGGTACGCGCGCCTGGCCTCGGGTACCGAGAGCGAACACGACCGCGCCGAATGGGATCGCTGGCACGCCGCCGACCCGCTGCACCGCCAGGCCTGGCAGCGTATCGAGTCGGTGCGGGCGCAGGTACTGCGGGTGCCGGGGCGCATTGCCGCGCCGGCGTTGCAGGCCGCGGTGCATTCGCGGCGTCAGGTGTTGCGGGGCGTGGTGGTGCTGGTCGGTGCCGGTTCGCTGGGCGCGCTGGCCTGGCGCAGCGACCTGCGCCAGACCTGGATGGCCGACTACCGCACGGCGGTCGGCGAGCGGCGTGCGTTCAGCCTGGCCGACGGTAGCTCGCTGCTGCTCAACACCGCCACGGCGCTGGACGTGCGCTTCGACGGTGAGCAGCGCCTGCTGACCCTGCGCCGCGGGGAAATCCTCGTGACCACCGCGGTCGATGCGCAGCAGCGGCCGTTTCTGGTCGACACCCCGCACGGCCGGGTGCAGGCGCTGGGCACGCGCTTCACCGTACGCACCGACGAGCTCGGCAGCGAAGTGGCGGTGCTGGAAAAGGCCGTGGCCGTAACCCCGCGCGGCGCGACCCGCAGCGTGCGCCTGGAGGCCGGACAGCGCATCGGCTTCGACGCCCAGGTGATTGGCGCGCCGCGGGGCAACGATGCCTCGGTCGGGGGCTGGGAGCAGGGCAGCCTGATCGCCATCGATCGGCCGCTGGGCGAGGTGCTTGGCGAATTGGCGCGCTACCGTGCCGGCTGGCTGCGCTGCGATCCGGCGGTGGCCGGGCTGCGGGTGTCCGGCGCCTTTCCGCTGGATGATACCGACCTGGCCCTGGCAGCCCTGGAAAGTGGCTTCCCGCTGCAGGTGGTGCGCCGTACCCGCTACTGGGTCAGCGTAGTGCCACGGGCCTGAGCCGCGGTGATTTGCGCCCGGCGTGAAAATAATTGTTCGCAGCGTTGCACTTTTGTCCGGTTTGTTTCGGCTCCCAGTGCATTAGCGGCCCATTTGGCCGATTGCAGAGGGGAGAAACCATGTCGCGCCACACCGTCCACCGCCCACACCCGCTGGTCCGTGCCATCCAGGCTGCGCTGCTGTGCGCCAGCGTCAGTGCCGCCTTGCCGGTCATGGCCGCCGATGCCGCTACGCCCGGTAGCGCCCAGACCAGCCGTTCGTTTGCCGTCGCTGCCGGCTCGCTGACCGAAGCCCTCAGCCGCTTCGCCAGTGCCGCCGGCGTGGCGCTGTCGTTCGATGCGGCGCAGACCGAAGGGCGTCGTTCACCCGGCCTGCGTGGCGAGTACTCGGTGGAGTCCGGCTTCGCCACGCTGCTCGCCGGCAGTGGCCTGCAGGCCGTGCGCCAGGGCAATGGCAGCTACATCCTGCTCGGCGGTGACGGCAATGGTGCGGTGGAGTTGGGCGCGACCAACGTCTCCGGGCTGGTCAGCGCGACCACCGAAGGCAGCCGTTCCTACACCGCCAACCGGGTGACCCTGGGCAAGGGCGAGCATTCGCTGAAGGAAATCCCGCAGTCGGTGACGGTGATCACCCGCCAGCGCATGGATGACCAGAACCTCAACACCCTCGATCAGGTGCTGGAGCAGAGCACCGGCATCACCACCTTCCAGAGCCCATCCGGCGGCAAGTACGTGTACTCGCGCGGTTTCGAGGTCGACACCTACCAGTACGACGGCGTGGCGATGAACCGCCGTTTCTACACCCGTGGCAACAGCTTCGTCGCCGACACCCTGATCTACGACCGCGTGGAACTGCTGCGCGGCGCCAACGGCCTGCTGCAGGGTTCGGGTGGGCCGGGCGCCGCCATCAACCTGGTGCGCAAACGACCCAAAGCCGAACCTGCCGTATCGATCACCGCCAGTGCCGGCTCCTGGGACACCTATCGGCAGAGCATCGATGCCAGCACACCGCTGACGGCCGATGGCGCCTTGCGCGGTCGTGTGGTGGCCGGGCATGAAGACCGCGACTACTTCTACGACACCGCCGAAAGCCGCAAGAACGTGCTCTACGGCATTCTCGAATACGAGTTCAGCCCGGCCACGGTGCTGGCCGTGGGTGCCAGCGTGGAGGACCTGAAGTCCACGCCGTTCTTCGGTGGTCTGCCGCGCAACCAGGGGGGCAGCGGCACCAGCGCCAGCCGCTCGACCTTCTACGGCGCCGACTGGAACAAGTGGGACAACAAGCAGGTGACCTACTTCAGCGACCTGACCCACGACTTCAACGATGACTGGCGGCTGAAAGTAGCGGGCAGCTACGTGCGCGAAACCAACGACATGCTCTACGCCTTCAGCCGTGGCGCGGTGAATGAGGCAACCGGCAACGGCCTCAACGCCCGGGCGTACCTGTACGACTTCGAGAACACCAACAAGGCCATCGACATCAACCTCGCCGGCAAATGGCAGGCCTTCGAGCGCGAGCATGAAGTGATCGTCGGCGCCAACGCCAACGACCTGGAAAACGACGACCTGATGGCGGGCAACTACACATTCCCCGGCTTCGTGCCGAACATTTACGACCCGGTGTCGCCGCCACGACCCAGCGATGCCACGCTGATGAACCTGCCCTATTCGGCCTACACCGACGGCCGTATCCGCCAGAACGGCCTCTACGGGGTGGTGCGTTACAAGCTTGCTGACCCGTTGACCGCCGTGCTCGGTGGTCGGGTCAGCAATTACACCTCGACCTTCGACTCCACCAGCGTGCAGACCGGCGTGACCAGCCCGTCCAAGGTCAAGGAAACCGGTGTGGTGACCCCATACGCGGGCCTGATCTACGCCTTGAACGAGCAGTGGTCGGCGTATGTCAGCTATGCGGATATCTTCCAGCCGCAGACCGACATCACCGCCGACAACCAGACGATCGAACCGATTGTCGGCAGCAACTACGAACTGGGCTTGAAGGGCGAATTGCTCGATGGCCGTGTAAACACCAGCTTCTCGGTCTTCCGTATCGAGCAGGAAAACAAGGCGTTCTACGACGAGCTCGGTGCTGTCAGCGCGACAGGCACGGTGCGGGCGGAAGGCTTCGATGCCGAGATCAGCGGCGAGGTGCTGACCGACCTGCAACTGTTTGCCGGCTACACCTACACCACCACCGAGAACATCAAGGCCTCAGAGGGCGAGGGTGAATCGTTCAACCCGGCAACCCCGCGGCACATGCTGCGCCTGTGGGCGGACTATCGCCTGCCGGGTGAGTGGAATCGCCTGAGCATCGGTGCCGGTGGCAGCGTGCAGAGCAAGACCTTCAACAGCAACTTCTACACCAAACCATACATCGAGCAAGGCGGTTACGCGATCTGGAACGCGCGCGTTGGCTACCGCTTCAACGAGAACTTCAGCGCCGCCATCAACGGCAACAACCTGCTCGACAAGCGCTATTTCTCCACCGTTGGCCACATGAACTCGGATAGCTACTTCGGCGAACCGCGCAACTACACGCTGACCCTCAAGGCGGATTTCTAAGAATCCGCGCTGCCTCTCTCGCAGGGGGGCGCCGGCAAGCCCACAAGTGGTGTGCGGTGCGCACGGCGCGCCCTACGGGGCGTCTCTCCGAGGTGTAGGCCGGAGGTTCTCGGGTGAGTCAGTCGCTTGGCCTTGAGAAACCTCAGATCGCCATCACCAGACGGTCGCGGCCCTGTTCCTTGGCGCGGTAGAGGGCGTCGTCGACGCGCTTGAAGAAGGCTTCGGCGCTGGCGTCCTGGGCGGCATCGTAGCTGCCCAGGCCGAGGCTGGCGGTAAGCGGCAGGTGGCGCTGGCCGGGGATGTCGAGGCCGTTGCTGTCGAGGTCGCGCAGGAACACCTCGGCCAGCTCGCGGGCCTGTTCCAGTGGCGTATCGATCATCAGCACGCCGAACTCCTCGCCCCCCAGGCGCAGCAGCGCATCGCTGTCGCGGCGAAACACCAGGCGCATGCGCTCGGCGAAGGCGTGCAGGCAGAGGTCGCCGACCGCGTGGCCGTACTCGTCGTTGATGCGCTTGAAGAAGTCGATGTCGAGCAGTACCAGTGACAGCGGGCTGCCCTGGCGCTGCACGCTGGCGACCATCGCTGGGAACAGGCTGTTGAACTGCAGACGGTTGCCCAGCTGGGTCAGGCTGTCGGTGCGGCTGAGCAGGTCGTAGCGCTCGCGTTGGTCGAGCAACTGCTGCTCCAGGGTCAGGGTGGCGTGGTATTCGCGGTGGCTGCGGTTGAGCGCCAGCAGCAGGTAGCTGAGGTAGAACGCCAGGGTGATCAGGATCGCGCTCTGGCTCTGCCACTGCAGGCCGAGTACCACCAGGCCGGGCAGGTAGAGCAGGAGGATGGCGCCGATGCCGCGAGCCTTGCGCATGGGGAAGTTGAACGCCATCGCGGTGCTGAAGGCCACGGTGCTGAGGGTGGCGATCAGCCGCGAGGGCTCGAACTGCAGGTCGGACCAGGCCCAGGCATGCACCAGGCCCCAGCCCAGCGAGGTGATCAGAATCAGGCTCCAGTGGCGGTCGACCCAGCCGCGCAGTTCGGCTTCGCCGTGGTGCGCCGGCAGCTTGTGTACCAGGCGCAGGCCGAGCATGGCGCAGAAGAACAGGGTGAGGGCGACGCCGCTGAGCGCCATCTCGCCCGGCGCGCGGCTGAACAGCCAGGTGAGCAGCCAGGCCAGCAGGTAGTAGATGCCGCCGAGGCGTGTGCGGATGCGGGTGTCTTGTGCTTCGCGCCAGATGGCGAAGGTGTGTGTCAGGCGCGGCAGATCGGCGTTTGTCATGTGCTGTGATCACAAATACGACGCAGTGAGCATAGCGCCGCGCCTGCGGCGATGGAAGCAAAGTGCTATCGCAGTTGGCAGGCATTTTCCTCACCCCGGACAGCCGGTCAGGAACTCTTTTCTGCCAACTCAATCGAAAGCCCGCGCTAGACGGCGCGGCTTGGTTTTCGCGGAGTTTTCCGGCGGCCAGTCGGATTGCAATAATCCACGGGCAGACTGCCCGTCTCCGCTGTATCCACGAGAAATGACCCTTGATGATCTCCGCTGCGAAGGGGGTGCTAGGACGGCTGCCCGTGTTGAGCCCATGGAAGTGGGCGCTGTTGGCGACACTGCTGGTGCTGGCCTATCAGGTACAGACGCGGCATCTGGATAACCGCCTGTACTTCTGGATCAAGACCTCGTGGCACGAGACCGAATGGCAGGATCGCAGCCTGTGGTTGCCCGAGTACCAGGTGAGCATCGATGCCAAGGTGGTGCCTGGGGTGAGCAACAACCTCTCCGGGCTGACCTACGACGAACGCCGCGACCACCTCTGGGCCGTGCTCAACAACCCGGAAGAACTGCTGGCGATGAGCAAGGATGGCGAAGTCCTGGCGCGCTACCCGCTGAGCGGGTTCAAGGACGTGGAGGGCATCACCTACCTGGGCGACGACCTCCTGCTGCTGACCGAAGAGCGCACCCAGGCGCTGGTGGTGGTGCGGGTGCCGCAGCAGCCAGGGCCGCTGTACCGCGAGGATGGCCGCGCGCTGACCCTGGGCATCCAGCTCGGCGGCAATCAGGGCTTCGAGGGCGCCGGCTACGACCGTGCGCGTGATCGCCTGTTCGTGGTCAAGGAGCATTCGCCGCGCAAGCTCTACGAGATCCGCGGACTGAAGGGCAGCCTGCAGGGCAACTTCAATCTCGAGGTGATCGACCGCGACGAGTGGATCCAGCACAAGGTCTTCGCCACCGACCTGTCCTCGGTACACTTCGATGAGCAGACCGGCCACCTGGCCCTGCTCAGCGACGAATCCAAGCTGCTGCTGGAACTCGATGGCAACGGCAAGCTGATCAGCTTCCGCTCGCTGCTCGGCGGCTTCGCCGGCTTGCGTGACAGCGTTCCGCAGGGCGAGGGCATGACCCTAGACGACCAGGGCAATCTCTACCTGGTCAGCGAGCCCAACCTGTTCTACCGCTTCGAGCGCGGCTGATCAGCCACGGCGGATCAACCACACGCCGCCAATGATCAGTGTCAGCCCGGCGATCTTGCCAAGGCTGATCGGCGCCTCGCGAAAGCCGGCCCAGCCGTGGTGGTCGAGCAGCAGGGCCATGCCCAGTTGCCCGGCCAGCACCAGCGACATGAACAGCAGGGCGCCGATGCGCGGCCCGGCAAAGGCCGCGGTGGCGATGAAGAAGGCCCCCATCAGGCCGCCGCTCCATTGCCACCAGTTGAGGCTTTTCATGGCCGCCAGGCTCGGGACTTCCCGCTGCACGATGACCACCGCCAGCAGCGCCAGCATGCCGACCACGAACGACACCAGAGACGCCGCCAGTACGCTGGACAGGTTCTTCGCCAGCTGGCCGTTGATACCGGCCTGCAGCGGCATCACGGCGCCAGCGAGCAGGGGCAGGGCAAGTAACCACCAAGGGTGCATGTCCATCTCCGTGAACTGAAAGGGGGCGTCAGTATGGGTGAAACGGATCGTTCGGTCAGCTTTGCAGCGGTTTGACGAACTGCACCAGGGCCACGCGTTCGCCGTTCGGCTGCTGGCGTTCGACCACGCCTTCGACCTGATAGCCGAGGCGCGCATAGAGCAGCATGGCCGCGGTGTTGCCGTTGAAGCAGCCGGCCTTGAGCTGGCGGGCGAGGAAGTCGCGGGCGGCCTGCTGCTCCATCACGCCGATCAGGTACTGCGCCACGCCTTGGCTGCGTGCCCACGGCGCGATCATCAGGTTGCCCAGAGCGCAGAATTCGCCGGCCTGGCTCTGGTAGAAGTTGGCGTAGCCGGCGGGGCGCCCGTCGAGCATGGCCAAGGTGCTGCCCTGGCGCTGCGCGAAGGCTTCGCCGAGCTGTTCCGGGGTCAGTGGCCAGTGCGCCCGCGGGAAGGCGTAGAACAGCTCGCTGGCGTTGCGCACGAAACTGCAGACCTCGGCCAGGTCACCGGCCAGGGCGGCGCGGTGTGCGAGGTACTGATCACTCATTGCGGTGGGTACTGCGCCAGCACGCGGGCCACGGTGTTGCGGATCGCGGTTTCGCGCTCGTTCGGCGCGAGCGGTTTGGTGCGCATGACTTCCTCGGCGCTGCCGCGCCAGACCAGCTTGCCGTCCTTGCCGTCGAGCAGGTCGATCTGCAGGGTCGCCACCTTGTAGTCGAGGGTACGCGTCTCGGTCTGGATCGGGCCGCCCCAGCCGCCCCAACCACCCCAGCCGCCGCCCCAGTAACCGCCGCCAAAATTGGTGCTGACCTGCTCCTGGCGCTGGTCGACGATCAGGTAGACCTGCACCTTGAGGTCTGGCGGGTTGCCGGCCTGGGCCGGGCGCAGGCCGCGCTGGTCGAGCTGCTCGCCGACCGCGGCACGCACGCGCTGCTCGGTGAGGTCGCTTTTGATGCGCGGGTCTTCCGGGCGATAGACCAGTGCCGGCTCCTGCCAGGCCCAATCGCGGTAGCCGCCAAAGTCGCGGGTGGCATCGAAATCGCGGTCGACCTGTTGGGTCTGGCAGGCTGCCAGCAGGACGAGGGTGGACGTGAGCAGCAGGCGGACGAGCATGGTCAAAACCTCCGAGGCAGAGCCCCTAGCGAAGCGCATTGCCTGCCAGGCGGCAAGCGGCGCATGTAATCGAATCGTACCGCCGTCAGGACGGCGGGAAGGCGCCGAGGGCCTTGTTCACCGCCTCGCGCAGGGCGTCGGCGCGTTCCGACTGGCTGCCCTCGCTGCGTGCCTCGGCATTGCCGCTCCACACTGGCTGGCCGCTGCGGCCATCGAACATATCGATGCGCACCACGGCGACTTCCACTTCGTAGTTGCGGGTGAGCGGTACGCTGCCGTACATGCCGTAGCGGTCACCATACGGACCATTGCCGTAGTAGCTGCCGTAGTCATCGCGCACCTGGTACTGGCGGCGCTCCAGGCGCAGGTCGGCGCTCACCTGCAGGTCGGCGCTGGCGTTCTGCTGTGCCGGGCGCAGGCCGCGCTGGTCGAGGCTGTTGCTCAGCGCTTCGGCGAGCAGGGCGCTGTCGGCCCAAGCGCTGCCGGCCGGCAACTGGCCGTTGCGCCAGCTCCAGTTGCGGTAGCGCGAATAGTCGCGCGGCGCGGCGGGGTAGGCGCTGCGGTCGAAATGCTCGGCCACGCCGGCAGGGGCGGGCGGCAGTGGGCGTGAGTCGGCGACATAGGGATTGCTGCTCTGACAGGCGACGAGCAGCGGCAGGACGATGAGCGACAACTGGGTTTTCATGGCGGCCTCCGGGGCCGGTCGTACGGCAGTGTGTGGCGCTGATTACAGCGGCCGACAGATCCAGTGTAGATAGCGCCCGAGCCCGGCGAAGGCCGGATGGCGACGGTGCGCCAGCTCCATCTCCAGCAGGTCGGTAACGGCCGCCTTGGCTTGGAATTCGCTCGGCATGTAGTCCTGGAACACGCGCACGCCGCTCTGGCTTTCGACCGTCCAGCGGCCGGCGAGTTGCGCCGCGAGTTCGCGCGGGTCAAGCGGCGCCTGCGGAGTCAGGCTCTGGCCTTCACCGGCGAAACGCGCCTTGCGCAGCTTGCGGAAGTGGCCCTTGAGCAGGTTGCGGTAGATCAGCGCATCCTTGTTGTAGAACGCCAGCGACAGCCAGCCTGCGGGCGTGGTGAGCGCATGCAGCACCGGCAGGATGGCGTGCGGCTCGGCCAGCCATTCCAGCACGGCATGACACAGCACCAGGTCGTAGGGCTGTTCGAGTTGCGCTGGCAGGTCCTGCCAGGGCGCCTGGATGAACTGCGCCGGGACGCCGGCTTCGGCAAAGCGCTGGCGCGCGCCGGCGAGCATCGGCTCGGCCGGCTCGGCCAGGGTCACCTGGTGCCCCTGCTGGGCCAGCCACAGCGACATGTGGCCCAGCCCGGCGCCGATATCCAGCACGCGCAGCGGGCGCGGCGGCAGGGCTTCGGCCAGGTCGGCCTGGAGCACGGCGAGACGAATCGCGCCCTTGGCACCGCCGTAGATCTTCTCGGCGAAGCGGGTGGCGAGTTCATCGAAATGACGGTCGGACATCAGCTGAAGCGCCTTTCGTTATCGGCCAGTTTGGCGCGCACCACCTGCTCCATGTCGATGCCCAGTTCGGCACACAGCAGCAACAGATAGAGCACCACGTCGCCGACTTCCTGGCCGGCGTGCTCGCGCTGCGCGGCATCGAGCTGACGTGACTGGTCTTCGCTCAGCCACTGGAAGATTTCCACCAGCTCGGCCATTTCCACGCTGGCGGCCATGGCCAGGTTCTTCGGGCTGTGGAAGCCGCGCCAGTCGTTGCGGTCGCGAATGGCGTGCAGGCGCTGGGTGAGTTCGGTGAGGTTCATCGGTAATTCCGCAGGCCGGTCGGCCTGAGTTGAGCGGGGTGGCGGCGGCGTGTGACGCGCCGTCGCCAGTTTGACACGAGAGGGGCGTGGGGGCGTTTGCTCACGCGCTGCGGCTGCGGCCGGGCAGGCCCGGATGCGCGCAGCGCGTGAAGAGGCGCTTACGGGTAGCCGGTCTCGTTGGGGTTCGGCAGCACTTCGATCACGCGCCAGATCGACGAGTAGACGCTTTCCTGGGAGAAGGTCACACGGCCCTGGCCCTTGTACAGATTGACGATGCGCGCGACGTCCTTGCCCTTGAAGTTGAAGGGGATCCAGGCCTTGCCGGTCTGGTGCGAGTAGGTGGCGGTCGGCGCGCCGATCAGGGCGTTGACTTCATCTTGCGTCATGCCGTTGACCACGCTGCTGAACGAGCCCTTGCCCTGCGCCGGTGCGGCGGCCTGGGCGACCGGTTGCGCGGCGGCGGTGCTGCTGCCGGCGCCGGCACGGTAGCGGGCCAGGTTGACGCTGCCCGGGGCGAAGGCCGCACCGCTAGCGCTCAGGCCGTCGGCAGCCTTGCCGCAGTGACGCGACAGCTTGCGGTTGCCGGATTCGGCGACCTGGCTGAGCAGGTTCTTGTAGCGACCGTTACCGGACGCGCCGATGGCCTTGCACACCCAGGCGTAGGCATCGGCCTCGGAGTTGCTGGTGGCAGTACGGTACTTCTGCGACAGCACTTCGGCAGCGACGTCGAGCACTTCCTGGTCGCGATAGCCGGTGTGGTAGATGCTCTGCGCGGCCTGGCTGACCGATACCGGGCCGCCTTGCAGCAGCTGGTCGATGTAGCGCTGGCCGGTCGGATCGACGGCGTGGGCCTGGAAGCTGGCGCAGGCCAGGGTGGCGGCGATCACCAAAGCGGATCCCTGTTTCATGGGTAAAGTCCTTTGTTGTGGCGTGTTGGCTGTGACCGACCCCGGCGTCGGCGTGCGGAGTCTGCGCGCCACCTTATCGTCTGCGGCGGCAAAGGCCAAGCGCGCCTCGGCGCCTGTGCCCGTGCGGGTTGAAAAGCTGGAACTGATCGACAGGTAGGCCCCGCGCAGGTGGCTGACGAACGGCTGGGCGGCTGGCGCTACGGAATTTTTCGCGTGGCAGGCTGAACCACTGTGCAGCGCCTTTACTCAACAGCAGGCGGTGCTGCGTGCGACCAGCCCCTTGCTGAGGAACTGCTGAATGGACGACATGCTCGACCGGCCGGATCGGCCACTGGTGCTGGTGGTGGACGACACGCCGCAGAATCTGGAGCTGATGGGCGAACTGCTGGCCGACACCTACCGGGTCAAGGTCGCAGACAACGGCCCTGAAGCGCTGCGCATCGCCAGCAGCGCGGAGCCGCCGGACCTGATCCTGCTCGACATCATGATGCCGCGCATGGACGGCTACGAAGTCTGTCGCAGGCTCAAGGCTGCGCCGGGCAGCCGCGATATCCCGGTGATCTTCCTGACCGCCAGGAACCAGGAACAGGACGAACAGCACGGCTTCGATCTCGGCGCGGTGGACTACATCACCAAGCCCGTCAGCCCGCCGCTGTTGCTTGCGCGCTTGAGTGCGCACCTGCAGCTCAAGGCCAGTGCCGATTTCCTGCGCGACAAGAGCGAATACCTGCAGCTGGAAGTGCGCCAGCGCACACGCGCCATCGAGCGCCTGCAGGAGGTGACCATCGAGGCCATGGCCAGCCTCGCCGGCATGCGCCATAACCCGCGCGGCCGTCATCTGGCGCGAATCGAACCATACATGGTGCGTCTGGCCAGGGCGCTGGCCAACCAGCAGCCGGACCTCGCCGACACCCTGACGGCGGCGCGCATCGCCCAGCTGGGCAAGTCGGCGCTGCTGCACGGCATCGGCACGCTGGTGCTGCCGGACCGCATCCTGCTCAGCCCGGCGCCGCTGGACGAGGCCGATACCGCGTTGCTGCACCGTCACGCCGAAGCCGGGCGCGCGGCGCTGGAAGCGGCCGAGGCCAAGCTCGGCAGCGCCACCGATTTTCTGCGTGACGCCCGCGACATCGTCTACAGCCAGCACGAGCACTGGGAGGGCAGCGGTTATCCGCAAGGCCTGCGCGGCGAGCAGATCCCGCTGGCCGCGCGGCTGATGGCGCTGGTCGGCTGCTATGAGGAGCTGACCAGCCATCATCCTTATCGCCCGTCGGTGAGCCACGCCGAGGCGCTGGCGCAGATCAGTGTGGCCAGCGGTACACGCTTCGACCCCTCGGTGGTACTGGCCTTCATCGGTGCTGCCGAGGAGTTCGCCGCGATCGCCCGGCACTTGGCCGAAGACGCCGCGGCGATCAGCTGTGAACTGCAGCGTCTGGACGATTCGCTGGGAGAAAGCATCGAGCTGACCCTGCCGCCGGGCTGATGCGCTGCGGCGGCCCTCGTCCGGGGCTGGGGCGTGGGATCAGGCGCCGGGGCGCCAATCCAGGCTCAGCGCTTCCTGCCAGGCGAAGCGCTCGAAGTGGCTGGCCACCACGCCCTGCATCTTCTCCAGGTTTTCGCGGCTGTCGCTTTCCACGCGCAGGGTCAGGCCGTTGGCGTCGGCCTGCAGCAGGCTGAGGCCGAAGGGGAATTCGATACGGCCCTGCTGCTCGTCGTAGCTGACCGGGATCTTGTGGGCGAAATGCTTGCACAGGCGGCCGATGTAGCGTCCCGGGGTGGCAGTGACGACATGGGCGCTGGCGTTGAGGGTGGTCATGGCTGTGCTCCTCGGGCGGCCCGCATCGTGGCGGGCCGCGCCTGATCAGTAGGCGACGGTGAAACGCTGGCGGATGTGCTGCGGCTGCTCGGTTTCATCGAGCAGGGCCACGGCCAGGTCGGCCACGGAAATGCGCGCCGGCTCTTCGCCATTCATCAGCAGCTGCTCGCCACCGATGCGGAACTGGCCAGTGCGCGGGCCGGGCTCGAGCAGGGCCGCGGGGGAAAGGAAGGTCCACTGCAGTGTCTGTTCGTCGCGCAGGGCTGCAAGGGCCTGGCGCGCGCCCTCGGCGCCTTCCTTGTATTCGGCGGGGAAGTGCGGGGTGTCGATCAGCTGCAGGCCCGGTGCGACGTACAGGCTGCCGGCACCGCCGACCACCAGCAGGCGCGGCACGCCGGCCTGCTTGCTGGCCGCGACGATGCTGGCGCTGCCACGCAGGAACTGCTCGCGGATATCGGCCTCACCCCAGCCCGGGTTGTAGGCGCTGAGCACGGCGTCGTGGCCGGCGAGGGCGGCTGCCAGCGTGGCGCTGTCCTGCACGTCGACTTTGCGTGCCTGCAGCGCCGGATGCGGCTGCAGTTTCTCCGGGTGACGAACCAGTGCAGTCACCTGATGACCACGGTTGAGGGCTTCTTCGAGCAGGGCGCTGCCAACGAAGCCGGTAGCGCCGATCAGGGCGAGTTTCATGGGTGCATCCTCGTGTGTGCGATGGACTGCATGATCCCAGCTGGATAAACCCGGGAAAAAGAGCCCTAATGTGCTTGAACAATTAAGCAGGGCTTACGAATGGAGCAGCTCAAGCGCATGGCGGTGTTCGCCACTGTGGTCGACAAGGGCTCGATGGTTGCCGCGGCCGCGGAGCTGGGCATGACGCCCTCGGCAGTCAGTCAGCAGATTCGCAAGCTGGAAGAAGGCACCCAGGTCAGCCTGCTGCACCGCACCACGCGCAAGCTGACCCTGACCGAGGCCGGCGCCAGCTTCTACCAGAGCTGCGCACAGATCCTCCAGCTTGCCGAGCAGGCGGAGCAGCGCCTGGCTGAACTGCGCGATGCGCCGGTGGGTGAGCTGCGCATCGCGGCGCCGGTGGGCTTCTCCGGGCACCTGATCACCGATGCCCTGGCGCCGCTGCTGCGCGCGCATCCGGGCCTGAGCCTGCGGCTGTTCTTCCACGACGAGCAGATCGACCTGGTCGAGCAGCGCATCGACCTGGCCATCCGTGTCGGCGCGCAGGAGGACTCCAGCCTGGTCGCCCGGCATCTCGGCGACTGGCGCATGCTGCTGTGCGTGGCGCCTACCTACCTGGCGCGTTGTGGTGTCGTTCACAGTCCCGAGCAATTGTCGGCGCTGGACTGGTTGAGCCTGAACCATGACCGCGCTCAGCACCTCAATCTTGTGTGTGGTGACGGCAGCAGCCAGCGCCTGCGCATCGAAAGCCGCGTGGCGTGCAACAACATCCTCTCGGTCAGGCAGTTCACCCTGGCCGGCATGGGCGTCTCGGTGCAGCCGGAGCCGGAAATTCGCGAGGAGCTGGCGCGTGGCGACCTGCTGGTGCTGCTGCCGGACTGGCAGCCGGCGCCGGTCGGCATCTACATCGTCACCCCGCGCCGTGACGCGCAGCCGGCCAAGGTGCGCTACGCCATCGAGGCCCTGCGGCGCAGCCTGCTCGGTCGCTGATGTGGGCGAGCGCGTCGTATTGCCGTATAACGGCAACATCCCATGCACCCTTTTCCGACAGGACCCGTAGTCAACGCAATGAAGACCCCGAAACGCCTGGAACCCGTGCTTGAAGATGGTTTGATCGACGAGGTCATCCGCCCGCTGATGAGCGGCAAGGAAGCCTCGGTTTATGTGGTGCGCTGCGGCAACGAGCTGCGTTGTGCCAAGGTCTACAAGGAGGCCAATAAACGCGGCTTCCGCCAGGCCGCCGAATACCAGGAAGGGCGCAAGACGCGTAACAGCCGCGACGCCCGGGCGATGGCCAAGGGCAGCAAGCATGGCCGCAAGGAACAGGAAGAAGCCTGGCAGAACGCCGAGGTGGCGGCGCTGTTCCGCCTGGCTGCGGCCGGTGTGCGCGTGCCCAAGCCGTTCGACTACATGGACGGCGTGCTGCTGATGGAACTGGTTGATGACGGCGCCGGCGATGTTGCGCCACGCCTCAACGATGTCGACCTGTTGCCCGAAGATGCCCGCGAATTCCATGCCTTCATGATCGGCGAGATCGTCAAGATGCTCTGCGCCGGCCTGGTCCACGGCGACCTCTCGGAATTCAACGTGCTGCTCGGCCCGGAAGGCCCGGTGATCATCGACCTGCCGCAAGCGGTTGATGCGGCGGCCAACAACCACGCCTTCAGCATGCTCGAGCGCGACGTGCGCAACATGGCCGAGTATTTCGGCCAGTTCGCCCCCGAGCTGCTCTACACCAAGTACGCCAAGGAAATGTGGGCGCTCTACGAGGACGGCGAGCTGACCCCGGAAAGCCCGCTCACCGGCGAGTTTGACGAACCGGAAGAAACCGCCGACGTCGATGCGGTGATGCGTGAGATCAAGGCCGCCCTGGCCGAGCAGCAGCGCCTGGAGGCCCTGCGCAACGCCGAGGATGCGCCGCGCGATGAGCCGCCTCCACCGCCGTGGGCGCAGTGATCGATTGACCTGGCCACCAACGAAAACGCCCGCTGATGCGGGCGTTTTCTTGGGTGCATCCGGTTGTAGCCCGGATCATTCCGGAACGCTGGTATTCGGTGCAGGCGTGCCTGTTTTCTCGTCGAGATCATCCCAGCCCTCTCCCGGAGGGTGAGGGAGAAAAGACAGCCCCGCCGATCCGGGCGCTGGCGTTTACCAGCGGTAGGCCACACCGGCGGTGATCTGCCGCTCGGCGCCGTAGAAGGCGGCGTAGGTGTAGTTCACATAGTCCTCGTCGGTCAGGTTGCTGGCGTTGAGGGTCAGGTCCCAGGGGCCGACTTCGTAGCCGAGCATGGCGTCGACCAGGGTGTAGGACGGCGCGACGATCTCGGTGTTGAACAGGCCGGGAATCTCGTCGACGTAACGTACGCCGGCACCCGCGCGCAGCTGCCCGGGGCCGACCTGGCCGAAGCGGTAGTCGCCCCAGACGGAGAGCATGTTGCGTGGCATGCCGCCGGTCTTCTGGCCTTCGTTGCCGGTGTTGCTCCTGGTCACCTCGGCCTTGGTGTAGGCGTAGGAGGCGGTGATGCTGGCGTTGCTGCCGATATCGGCCTTGGCTTCCAGTTCCAGGCCGCGTGAGCGCACTTCGCCGGTCTGCACCTGGAAGTTGGTGTCCACCGGATCGGTGGTCAGCAGGTTGCTGCGGGTCAGCTGGTAGAGCGCGGCGGAGTACAGGGCGTTGCTGCCGGGCGGCTGGTAGCGGATCCCCAGCTCGTATTGCTCGCCTTCGGTGGGGTCGAAATCCTGGCCGGCACGGCTGCGTCCTGCCTGGGGTTCGAAGGATTCGCTATAGCTGACGAAGGGCGCGAGGCCGTTGTCGGCGAGGTAGACCAGGCCCATGCGCTTGGTGAAGGCGTCGCTGTCCTGGCGGGAGCTGTAGTCGTTGTACAGCGCGTCTTCCTTCTGCTTGGCCCAGTCCTGGCGGCCGCCGAGCAGCAGCACCCATTTCTCGTCGAACTTGATCTGGTCCTGCAGGTACACGCCGCTTTGGCGAGTGCGGTTCCTGGAGCTGTACGGCGCAGGGCCTGTGGGCGTGAAGGTGCCGCCGTAGATCGGGTTGAAGATGTTCAGCGGGGTCAGGTCGTAGTTGTAGCGGTCGGTCTTCAGGTGGCGATCGCCATAGTCGACGCCCGCCAGCAAGGTCTGCTCGACACGCTCGTGGTGGAAGCGCGCCTCCAGCTGGGTGTCGACGACGAAGTTGCGCGAGTCGTCGACGCGGTCCTGGGCGCCGCGCGCCACCGTGGTCATCTGCGGGTCGGTGAAACCGTCGATCGATACCGACGGCATGTCGTTCTCGGATTCGAAATAGCGCAGGTTCTGGCGCACCTTGAAGTCGTCGTTGAAGGCGTGCTCGAAGCGGTAGCCGACGTCCCAGGCGGTGATCACCGATTTGTCGTAGCCCGGCTCGCCGAGGAAGGTGTGGCGGGAGATATGGCCGTTGGGGTTGGGCAGCACTGTGCCTTCTGCCGGCAGGCCGTAGACGTAGGCGGAGGTGCTTTTCTGGTAGGTGGCCAGCAGGGTCAGGCGGGTGGCCTCGTTGGGCTGCCAGGTGATCGACGGGGCGATGTAGGTGCGGTCGTCCGGCACGTGGTCGGTGGTGGTGTCGCTCTTGCGCTCCAGCGCGGTGAAGCGGTAGCTGAGGGTATCGCTCAGCGCGCCGCCGTGGTCGGTGGATAGCTGATGGCGGTCGTTGCTGCCGGTCTCGGCCTTGATCTCGTGCAGCTCCTCGCGGGTCGGCAGCTTGCTCACCACGTTGATGATGCCGCCCGGCGCGGCCTGGCCGAACAGCACCGAGGAGGCGCCGCGCAGCACTTCCACGCGCTCCATGCCGTAGGGCTCCTGCGAGCCGTCGTAGATGTTGCTCATGTAGCGCATGCCGTCGCGGTAAGTGCTGCCGCTGATCTGGAAACCGCGCAGAACGAAGGAGTCAGTCAGGCGGTCGTCGGCTTCGGTGGCGATCACTCCGGCGGTGTAGCCGAGCACGTCGCGCAGGCTCTTGGCGTTGATGGCGCTGATCTGGTCGCGGGTCACCACGGAGATCGACTGCGGCGTTTCGATGATTGGCGTGTCGGTCTTGGTGCCGGTGCTGGCGGCCTTGGCCACATAGCCGGCGACGCTGCCGTAGGCCGACTGCACGCCGCGGGCGTTGACGTTGAGTTCGGACAGGTTGAGCGCGCCGGTCTGCACGGGGCGCTGCAAGGTCAGGGTGGTGGCCGAGCTGCGGCTGTAGGTCAGGCCGCTGCCGGCGAGCAGTTGCTGCAGGGCCTGTTCGGCGCTGAGGTGACCATTGACGGCGGGTGCGTTGCCGCCGAGTTCTTCATCGGCCGTGCGCAGCACCGCAATGCCGGTGGTGGCGGTGAAATCGCCGAGGGCATCGAGCAGCGGCTGGGCGGCGATGGCGAAGTGGAAGCGCTGGGCGCTGGCCTGCTCGGCCACCGCGCTGGTGCTGGTTTCGGCATGGCTCGGCGCGGCGATCACGGTGAGCAGGGCGCTGGCCAGCAGCGTACGGGCGAGCGATGGCCCGTGCGGGGCGCGGCGGATAGGCATGGTGGTCTCCCCCAAGGAGTCAGTCTGGCAAATGCGAATTGTTCGCTGCCAACACAACGGGCGAGCGGCGGGGTTCCCTCATGTCTTTTTGAAAAAAACCTTCGGGGCTGTGTTGAGGGTGGATTGGCAGGCGCTATCCACGGCACCGCTTCCCTCACCGTGCTCCGCTCTGTAGGGCGAGGGGCTTGATTGAGGGCGGGATTGAGCGCGGAGCCTATCAACACCTCGAGGCGAACTCCTCTGCCGCCGGGAGCGGGCAGGGGTGAGGGGCGTCGACCAGAGACAGCGCCTAGCGATGAACCAGCAACGCCAACCCGGGAATTCGCGTGGTCTTCAGCTGCAGGCTGGAGGTCAGCGCGTCCAGCAGTGCCTGCGGGTCATTGGCGCGGAAGGTGCCGGACAGGCGCTGCTGGCGCAGCGAGTCATCGAGCAGCAGCACCGGCGCATGGCCCATGCGCTGCAGGCTGTCGACCACCTCGCCGAGTGTGGCACGGTCGAAGATCAGCAGGCCGCGTTGCCAGGCGAGGGCGCGGGAGCTGTCCACCGTCAGTGGGCCGCTGAGCTGTCCGCCGTGACGTCGCGCCTGCTGGCCTGGGGTCAGGGTAACGGCCTGGTTGGAGCTGGCATCGCGCACTTCGACGCGCCCGCGCATGACGGTGACGCGTTGCTCGGCGCCGGTGGCGTCGACGGCGAAGGCGGTGCCCAGCACGCGGGTGCTCAGTTGCGTGCTGTGGACGATGAAGGGGCGCTGCGAGTCGTGGCTGACATCGAACCAGGCGCGGCCACGCAGCAGGCGGACGTTGCGCTGATCGGCACGCAGGTCGACGTCCAGCGCGCTGTCGGCGTCGAGCAGTACGCGGCTGCCATCGTCCAGGGTCAGCTGGCGCTGCTCGCCGGGGGCGCTGGCGTAGTCGGCGCCGGCGCGCTGCAGCAGGCCGGGATCGCGCCAGGTGCCGATCGCCACCGCCAGTAGCAGGCTGCAGGCCACGGCGAGCGCCGGGCCGCGCAGCCAGCGCAGGTGCAGGGCATGCCGCGACGGGCGGTGCCAGCCCGTGTCGGCCAGACGCGTGGCCGGCTCGCGGAGCTTCTGCCAGAGCAGTTCGACCTCGTGGAAGGCTTCGGCGTGAAGCGGGTCGCTGTCCAGCCAGCGGCGGAAGTCGATGCGTTCACTGGCCGGCAGCTGCGGGTTCTGCAGGCGCACGTACCAGGTCGTCGCCGTCTGCTGACGGTCGAGGCTGGCCTGCTGTTCGGGCGAGGTCTTCACGATGGATGGTTCTCGCTGGATGGTGCAGTTACAACGTGCGACACCGCTGCAATCCTCATTGCCGCTCCCGTTGGCAGTGCTGCAGGGCGCGGATCATGTCTTTTTCCACGGTGCTCAGGGAGACGCCGAGTTGGCTGGCGATGGTGGCATACGGCAGGCCATCGACGCGACTGAGAAGGAACACCTGCTGGGTGCGGCGCGGCAGTTTGCGCAGGCGCAGGAACAGCGCGTCCAGCTCCTGGCGGGCGGCGGCCTGTACGTCCAGATCGCTGCCAGGCTGCTCGTCGTCGACCTGTTGCTGCACGTAGCGGCTGCGCACGTGGCGGGCACGCAGGTGATCGAGCGCGAGGTTCTGCGCGGTGCGGAACAGCAGGCCGCGGTCGCCATCGCCGAGCTGACGGTCCCACAGGCGCAGGAAGGTGTCCTGGGCCAGGTCCTCTGCCGTGCTGCGGTCGCCGACGATACGCCGGATCAGCTGCAACAGGCGGGTCTGTTCGCGCAGGTAGAGAGAGAGGAAGGGCGACGACTTGCTCATGGCGTGCTGCGAGCCGCGTGATGAAAGTGGATGCGAGAATAATTCAGGTGAGATTCATTCTCAATTGATTTTCATCGAGCGCGCGGCAAAGTGTTACTCGGCAACTGTATTCATGCCGGCGCGCGGGCAACTGTTAGTGTGCATGGACCAGGTTTTCGGAGTCCGTCATGTCGCCGCTGCATATCCTTCTCGCCCTGCTGGTCACCCTGATCTGGGGCCTGAATTTCGTGGTGATCAAGGTCGGCCTGGAGGATTTTCCGCCGCTGCTGTTCTGCGCCCTGCGCTTCGCCCTGGCGGCGCTGCCGCTGCTGGTTCTGCGCGGGCCGTTGCCGGCGCCCTGGTGGCGTATCGTGCAGATCGGCCTGCTGCTCGGGGTGATCAAGTTCGGCATGCTCTTCGTTGGCATGCACATGGGCATGCCGGCGGGGCTGTCTTCGCTGGTGCTGCAGAGCCAGGTGTTCTTTACCGTGGTGATTGCCGTGCTGTTCCTCGGTGAGCGGCCCCGGCCAGCGGCGTTGGCCGGACTGTTGCTGGCCAGCGTCGGCCTGGTGCTGATTGGCGTGCAGCGACCGCTGGGCGACAGCCTGCTGGCCTTCGGCCTGGTGGTGGCTGCAGCACTGGCCTGGGCGTTCGCCAACATCGCCACCAAACGCTCCGGTGCCAGCGACATGCTGCGGCTGATCTGCTGGGTCAGCCTGGTGCCGCCGCTGCCGTTGCTGGGCCTGTCCTACCTGTTCGAGGGGCCGCAGGCCATCGGCGATGCACTGCAGCACATCAGCTGGCGCGGCATTGGCGCACTGCTGTTCATCGCTTTCTTCGCCACCACCCTGGGCTTCGCCATCTGGAGTTTCCTGCTGCGCCGCTACCCGGCCAGCCAGGTCACGCCGTTCGCCCTGGCGGTGCCGGTGTCCGGGTTGCTGGCGGGCTGGCTGCTGCTCGGCGAGTCGTTGTCGACCCAGGGCTGGCTGGCCTGCGCGCTGGTGTTCGGCGGCCTGGCGATCACCGTTCTCCCGGCTGGATGGTTCCGTCGAGGTAGTCGCACACCAACTGGCTGAGCCAGTCCATGAACACCTGCACGCGCTTCGACAGGTTGCGCCGGTGCGGGTACAGCAGCGACACCGGCATCGGGGCGGGGCGGTACTCGGGGAGCACGTCGACCAGCCGGCCGCTGGCCAGGTAACCGCGAATGCCGGCCACCGGCACCTGGATGATGCCGAGGCCGGCCAGGCAGGCCTGGGTGTAGGCATCGGTGCTGTTCACCGTCAGCGCGCCGGGCATCTCGAGGCAGCGCGGCGTGCCGCTCTCCACGAACTCCCAGCCGATCGGCTTCGCGCCTAGGGTCAGCACGTAGTGCACCAGGCGATGCTGCGCCAGGTCGGTGAGGCTGCGCGGTGTGCCGAAGCGCTGCAGGTAGTCCGGGCTGGCGCAGTTGATCTGCTCCATCAGCCCCAGCGGGCGGGCGATCAGTGCGGCGTCCGCCAGGCTGCCGACACGCACCACGCAGTCGAAGCCCTCGCGTACCAGGTCGACCTTGTGATCGGTGCAGCTCAGTTCCAGCTCCAGGTGCGGGTGCGCGGCGAGAAAGGCCGGCAGGTGCGGCAGGACCAGGTCGCGGGCCAGGGACTGAGCCATGTCGACGCGCAGGCGGCCGCGCAGCTGGCCGGCGTCGCGCTGGAACATTGCGGTGATCTCGTCGGCGTCGGCCAGCAGGTCCTTGCAGCGCTCGTAGCAGGCCTGGCCGTCCTGGGTCAGCTGCACACGGCGGGTGGTGCGGTGCAGCAGGCGCACACCGAGGTGATTCTCCAGGCCCTGTACCAGGCTGGAGACGCTGGCCTTGGGCTGGCCGAGGCTTTCGGCGGCGCGGGTGAAGCTGGCCAGCTCGGCGACGCGGACGAACGCGAGCATGGCGTGGAGGCGATCCATGGCGATTCACTGTTATTGATTCATGGACAGTCTAAACAGGAATGGCTGATTTATCTGGCTATCGTCGACCAATAGTCTGTGCCTCGTCAGTCACTTCCTTCGACGAGGACTCCAGCATGAGCAAGATCACTCTCATTACCGGTGCCAGCCGCGGCCTGGGCAAGAACGCCGCCCTGCACCTGGCCCGCCAGGGCCACGACCTGATCCTGACCTACCACAGCAACCAGGCCGAGGCCGACGCGGTGGTGGCGCAGATCCACGCCCTCGGCCGCCAGGCGGTCGCCCTGCAGCTGGACGTGGGACGCCGCGCCAGCTTCGCCGACTTCGCCGAGCGGGTGCGCCTGGCGCTCGGAGCCACCTGGCAGCGCGACAGCTTCGATGCGCTGGTGAACAACGCCGGCATCGGCATCCACACCTCGTTCGCCGAAACCAGCGAGGAGCAGTTCGACCTGCTGATGAACATCCACCTCAAGGGCACGTTCTTCCTCACCCAGAAACTGCTGCCGCTGCTGGCCGACGGCGGGCGCATTCTCAATGTGTCCAGTGGGCTGGCGCGCTTCTCCCTGGCGGGCTACGCCGCCTACGCGACCATGAAAGGCGGGGTCGAGGTGCTGACCCGCTACCTGGCCAAGGAGCTGGGCGAGCGTGGCATCCGCGCCAACACCATCGCCCCCGGCGCCATCGAGACCGACTTCGGCGGCGGTGCGGTACGCGACAACCGCCAGCTCAACGCGGCCATCGCCGGGCAGACCGCGCTGGGTCGGGTCGGCCTGCCGGACGATATCGGCAACGCCATCACGCTGCTGCTCTCCGAGGAGGCGGGCTGGATCAACGCGCAGCGCGTGGAGGTGTCCGGCGGCATGCTCGTCTGAGTCATCTGCATGTGCGGATGTGCCCCGATCCACGGTTGGGTCGAGGGCACATTCGTGGGGGTCGTTCGCACCTGAGAAAACACCTCCGGCGCAGTGATTTTCGTTATTGCTAGAATTCCCTGCGGCCCAGCAACCACGCGGCTTTGCGTTAATACGAATCGCTCCGGCGAGCGCGGCATTTTGCTGCTTGACCATTGCGCTGCAAGAGCCGAAGCTGCCGCCCTGAATGATCTTTTTGTGGGAGCCGAGTCATGAAGGGCGCGACCGAAGTCGTCGATTATCTGCGGGATCTGCTGCGTGGCGAGCTGGCCGCGCGCGATCAGTATTTTCTGCATTCGCGGATGTACCAGGACTGGGGCTTCGCCAAGCTCTTTGAACGGATCAACCACGAGATGGAGGAAGAGACGCAGCACGCCGACGCCTTGCTGCAGCGCATCCTGTTCCTCGAGGCCACACCGGACATGACCCCGAAAGCGATGCACCCCGGCAGCACCGTGCCGGACATGCTGCGCTCCGATCTCAAGCTCGAGTACGAAGTGCGTGCCGCGCTGGCCAAGGGCATCGAGCTGTGCGAGAAGCACGGCGACTACATGAGCCGCGACATCCTCGTGCTGCAACTCAACGACACCGAGGAAGACCACGCCTACTGGCTGGAACAGCAGCTCGGCTTGATCGACCGCGTCGGCCTGCAGAACTACCTGCAATCGCAGGCCTGATCGCACATCACGCGAACCAAAAAGGGCGCCACAAGGCGCCCTTTTTCTTGCCCGGTTTTCAGAACGCCAGGCGTACGCCGAGGGTGGCGTTGCGCGGTGTGCCGTAATAGCTGCTGCCCGACGTGCTTGTGTAGTACTTCTCGTCCAGCAGGTTGTTGAGGTTGGCAGTGACGCTCAGCTGCTTGGTCAGCGGGTAGCGCGCCATCACATCGACGAGCGCGTAATCACCTTGGGTGAAACGCACCGAGCGCGGCCCCTGCTTGACGCTGTAGATCTCGCTCTGCCAGTTGACGCCGCCACCGAGGGTCAGGCCGTTGCCGACACTGTGCAGGGTGTAGGTGGTGAACAGCTTGACGGTGTTCTGCGGCACGTTGGTGTTGAGTTTGTTGCCGTTGGCATCCTGGACGATATTGCGGCTGAAGCTGGCCATGGCCTGCCAGGCCGGTGCCAGCTCGCCGGAAATCTCCAGCTCGACGCCGCGGGTCTTGGTCCCTGATTCGGCGCGGTATGCTGCAGTACCGTCAGGCGCGAACAGGGCTCCGTCGCGCACCGCGAGGTTGTCCTGCTTGATCTCGTACAACGCCAGGCCGAGGTTCAGGCGGTCGTCGAAGAACGCCGCCTTGCTGCCCACTTCGAAACCGTTGCCTTCGAGCGGGTCGAGGTAGGTGCCAGTGACGGTCATGCTGTTCTGCGGCTTGAAGATGCTGGTGTAGCTGGCATACAGCGACCAGTGCTGGTCGAGGTCGTAGACCACGCCGGCAAACGGTGTGGTAACGCCGGTCTCCTGGCGCTGGACGTTGGTGTCGGCGCTGCTGTAGCGGTCGGTCTCGATGGTGTTTTCCCAGTTGCTGACACGTACGCCAAGGACGAAGGACAGGTCGTCGGTTGCGCGCAAACGCGTGCTGGCGTAGCTGGCGCTCTGGTTCTCTTCGTAGTCGATACGGCTGGTGGCCGGCATCACGGGTTCGGCGGGCGAGCTGCCATCCCACTCGTAGATGTCGGGGATGGCGCTGCTCCAGCCGGTGAAGTACCACAGCGGGTAGCCGTTGGTGCGGTACTCGGTGTGCTGGCGGGTGTAGCCGAACACGGCGTCGTGTTCCAGGCCCCAGAGGTCGAAGTTGCCGGCGACGTTGATGTCGGCGCTGGTCTGCACCGGCTTGGCGGCCCAGCGTCCGGCCCACAGGTTCACGCCGGCACCGGTGGCCGGGTTGGCGTTGCCGCCGGCAGCGTAGCCAAGCACCTCGTCGTATTCGTAGCGGTCACGGTTGACGGTCAGCTTGGCTTTCCAGCGCTCGTTGAGGGCGTGTTCCAGGGTGGTGAAGCCGGTGGTGAAGTGGCGCTTGGAATAGGCCCAGGTGGCGGCGGCGGAGTCCGAGCGCGACCACCTGGCCAGGCTGCCGTCGCTGTTGAACAGCGGGCGACCGCTGCGCGCGTGGTCGTCGGCGTCGTGGGACTGCGAATCCATGCCGACGGTCAGCAGGGTGTCGGGCGTCAGGTCGGCTTCGATGATGCCGTAGAAGATCTTCTTGCGTTCGTTGAAGCGGTCGATGTTCGACTCGTTTTCCTGATAGGCGCCGACCAGGCGACCGCGCAGGGTGCCGTCTGCATTCAGCGGGCCGGCGACATCCGCTTCGGTGCGCGAGTAATCCCAGCGGCCGATGTCCTGCTTGACCGAGGCCTGGAAGTGCGGTGTCGGGCGCTTGCGGATCATGTTCAGGGTGGCGCCAGGGGTGCCCACGCCGTTGGTCAGGCCGGTGGCGCCGCGAATAATCTCGACGCGGTCATAGAGGGCCATGTCGTTGCTCTGGGCGACCGACTTGTAGTTGCTGTCCAGGCGTTGCAGGCCGTCGACCTGGTAGTTCTCCACCATGAACCCGCGCGAGTAGATGCCGCTGGAGTCCGAGCCGGCGTTGCCGCCCTGGTTGATGCTTAGCCCCGGCGTCTGCTTGACCACATCCAGCAGCTGGGTGAGGTTCTGGTCATCCATGCGCTGGCGGGTGAACACGCTGACCGATTGCGGGGTCTCGCGAAGCGTCAGCGGCAGCTTGGTCGCGGTGGCGGTCGATCCGCTGGTGTAGGAACCGGTGCCCTCGGTGGTCGCGCCGAGGCCGCTGCCGTTGATGCTGGTGGCGCCCAGTTCCAGGGCGGAGCCGGACGGCTGGCTGATGACCAGGGTGTTGCCGCTCTGCTGATAGTTCAGGCCGCTGCCGGAAAGCAGCTGCGCGAGGGCGTCCAGTGGTTCGATTTCGCCCTGCACGGCGGGTGCAGTGAGGCCAGCGGTGAGGCTGCTGTCCACGGCGATGGTCAGCTTCCCCGAGTTGGCGCAGCGAGGTGGCCAGCGGTTGTGCCGGCAGGTCTAGGGTGATGGGTTCGGCCAGTGCCTGGCCGGTAACGGCGAAGGCCACGGCCGCCACCAGGGCGCGCAATGAGAACGGAGAGAGCATCGGAAACTACCTTGCAGAGGAAAAGTTGGCTTGTGTGCCCCTGACGCGGCAGGTCGGCCATTTCCTGATGTTGCTTGTGAGAATTATTCCCGATGCCGACCAGTGGTCGTTTCAGCGTGGGTGCAACAGCGTGCCGTTTGCGTGCTGCTCCACGCGCACGGCAGCGATATGCGGCAGGGCAGTGAGGAAGCCTTCGATGTCGTCGAGCTGAACCACGGCGCTGATCCGCGGGCTGGGCCGCCCGGCATCGAGCGCGCGCACCGGCTGCTGGCGGTAGCGCGACAGGCTGGCGGCGATCTCGGTGAGGTCGGCATTGTCGAACACCAGGTTACCGCGCTCGAAGGCGAAGGCGTCGCTGGCCGATTGCGTCAGGCGCCTGAGGCTGCCATCGGCGAGGACTTCGAGCACTTCGCCCTGGCGCAGCTGCACGACCTGCCCTAGCTGGCGAATGCTGTCGACCTGCACCAGGCCATGATCGACGGCCACGCGCAGGCGGTCCGGCAAACGGTTCACCGCGAAGCGTGTGCCGAGCACGGTGACCCGTGCCAGGCTGCTGTCGACCACGAATGGGCGTTGCGGATTGCGTGCGACCTCCAGTGCCAGCTCGCCTTCGTCCAGCTGGACGTGGCGCTGCGCGACGTCGTACCGCACCGCTACCTGAGTGGCCGCATTCAGGTGCAGGTGGCTGCCGTCTTGCAGGTCGACGCTGCGCTGCTCGCCGATGGCGGTCTGCAGGTTCAGCTCCAGTGGCCCCTGGCAATGGAGATGCCAAGCGAAGGTGCCAGCGGCGAGCAGGACCACGCCAGCCACCGCACCACTCAGGCGCGTGCGCCGGCTGCGTTGCTGGCGTCGCTCCAAGGCCTGGGCCAGGGCCTCGCTGCGCTGGGTGGAAGAAAAGTCATCCCACAGATCGCGAAAGGCCTGGTACTCGCGGGCATTCTCCGGAGCGGCCGCGAGCCAGTGCTCGAACGCCTCGCGCTGTGGCGCTGCGTCCTTGTTCTGCAGGCGAGAGAACCAGCGGGCGGCCTGTTCGCGGGCAGTCATGGTTCGAGCAGCTCGCGGGCATTGCGCAGGTCGAGCAGGGCACGCATCAGGTGACGCTCGACCATGTTCAGGCTGATGCCCAGGCGCTCGGCGATTTCGCGTTGCGGGCAGCATTCGATACGCGCGAGCCAGAACACCTCGCGGCAGCGTGGCGGCAGGCAATCGAGAATGCGCTGCAGGGCGTGCAGGCGCTGCTGGATATCGAGCAGGTGCTCGGCGGATGGCGCCAGGGCACTGCCTTGAGCGGAGTCGGTGAACTCCGCCTGATCATCGGGAAGCTCGCAGTAGCGCGCCCCCTTGCGGAAATGGTCGATCAGCACCGAATGCGCAACCCGCCGCAGGTAGGCGTTGGGTTGGGCAATGGGTTGCTGGTGCTGAGCGAGGGCAAAGCGCAGCAAGGCATCGTGCAGCACGTCGTAGGCGCGTTGCACGCAACGGGTCTGGCGACTGAGGCTGAGCAGCAGGTCGCTGTAGGCCCAGCGCAGGTCGATGCCTTGCCAGTTCATAGTTGTGCTCATACAAAGGCCGGCAGGTGCCGGCCTTTGTTGTCGCTTTTTACAGCGTCCACTTCACGCTGAACATGGCGTTGCGGGGCTCGCCGTAAAGCACGTTGGCGGTGGAGCCGATTCCGCTGTAGTACTTCTTGTCGAAGACGTTATTGAAGTTCACGCGGGTGTCGACGTTTTCGGCCACTTTGTAGCCGAGCATCAGATCAACCAGCGTGTAAGCGTCCTGTTCGATACGCCAAGCCGCAGCGCCGGCGCCACCTTCGTTGTAAATGGCGTTCTGACTATTGAGGCTGCCTCCAACACGCCATTTGTTCAGGTCACCCGGCAAATGATAGGTGGTGCTCAACTTGAATAAATGGCGTGGTTGGTCGGGGTCAAAGAGTTTGCCCTCGTTAGCCTTGTTAGAGTCCTTCTTGTACTTGGCCTCCACATAGGTGTAACCCGCACTCAGCTGCCAGTTTTCGGTCAGCGCGCCGGTCAGCTCCAGGTCAATGCCCTTGCTTTCCACTTCGCCGGCAGCTTCATAGCAGTTGAAGTTGGTGGCATAGGTAGGGGTGGGGCAGTAAGTAGCCTTGTCCAGCAGCTTGGCGCGGTTTTCCTGGTTGATCTGGAAAAAGGCGGCTGAGGCATTGAGGGCTCCATCCAGATACTCGCCCTTGATACCGAACTCGTAGTTGGTCCCTGTCATCGGCTCAAGGATGCTATAGCTCGGGTCGAGGTTGGTCTGCGGCTTGAAGATGTCGGTGTAGCTGGCGTAGACCGAATAGGTTTCGTTCAAGTCATAAATCACACCGGCATAGCGGGTTACGTTGCGGGTGACTTTGTAGCTACTCTGAGGCGTTCCGCCGTCATGGTCGTACCAGTCTAGGCGGCCACCGAGAATGACCTTCAATGGGTCCGCAATGTTCAGGCGTGTGGTGGCGTAAACGCCTTTCTGCTCGGCTTCGAACTTCATACCCCATCGGCGCATGTCAAAGCTCGGTTCTGGAACCATGCCGCTATCCCAGTTCTTGGGATCAATGTTTGGCCCGGTGGGGGTATTTAGCCAGCCGCCATGGCCGTCGAAGATTTCTTTGCGGTTGCTTGCGCCTACGACCAGTTCATGGGTGCGGCCCAGGAGTGCGAATGGACCGGAGACATATCCGTCATAACTGTCGTAGTCGTTGACGTATGTGTACTTGCCGCTGGACTGCTGAAGGCCGTTGTTGTCATAGCCGAGATAGGAACCCAGCATATTGATGCGGCCCCACATCTTGTCGCCGGCTAGATGCAGTTTCCAATCGTTATCGAAGCGGTGGTCCAGCTCACCGAACAGGTGGGTGGTACTGGTGTTCCAGTAAGCCCAGTCGTTACCCAGATAAGTCGAGCGGGGCAGGTCGAGGTCGCTACCGTCACGAGCCGTCGGCAGGCCACCCCAATCGGAGTCCTTGTTGTCGTTCTGGTAGGAAGACCCGAGGGTAAGCATGGTGCTTTCAGTGAGATCAAGTTCGCTGATCGCGTACAAAACGCCGTGTTCGCTGCCGCCTTGGTCTAGGTAAGTACCGTTGTCCTCATATGCAGTAACTATCCGACCGCGGATCGTGCCGGTCTCGTTGAGCGCGCCGGAGGCGTCGAGTTCGGTGCGGTAACGGTCCCAGCTGCCGGCACTGGCACCAACGCTAAGTTGCGGGGTGATGGTTGGTCGCTTGCGTACCATGTTGATGGCGGCTGAGGGGTTACCGGCACCCTGCATCAGGCCGGTGGCTCCGCGGACGATCTCGATGCGGTCGAACATTGCTGTGTCGGCAGCAGTAATAACGTCTTGCGAATAAGTGGAGACACTCATTGGCAGGCCGTCATACATGATGTTGTCGACAGTGAATCCGCGAGCCACGTAACGCTGGCGCTCTGGGCCGTACTTCTGCACGCTCAGGCCTGTAGTGTTTTTCACTACATCGTTGAGATTCCCCATGCCTTGGTCTTCCATGCGCTGCCGGGTAATAACGCTAACGGATTGGGGGGTTTCACGAAGCGACATCGGCAGTTTGGTGGAGCTGTTCACCACGCCGGTGGTGTAGGACTTGGTGCCCTCGGTCGTCGCTTGCCCACGCACACCCTGTGCATTGATATCGAGTTGCTGCAGCTCGATTGCCGCGTCTTTTTCTTTGGTCTTGGCGGTGTTCGCTTGTTCGGCGTGTACTGCATGTGCGCACAGGCTGAAGGCGATGGCGGCGGCCAGCGGAGACAGGTGGTGGCGTGACATGTGGGTTTCCTGAATGGGTCGATCGGCAGAGTTTTTATTGGCGCCAGGCAAACTGCAGGCGAGCGGCAACCCTTCGCAGGCCATAAGTGGCGGGCGGTGAAGAGGGAGGGGTGGGTTGCGGCGGCGGGAGTGTATCGGGATGTAAATTATGTGTAAATAAGAATTTATATCAAATAATACAAATACTCATTTCCTGATTTTTGAGTCAACTTTTCGGCGTGATTTGCAACTGAAGGGCTGAAGGCGTGCGCTGGAGGGGTAGTCAGCCATCGCTGGCTGTTCTTGACGGTTGAAACGGGGCAGGTTTCGTTGGGTGGCAGGCACCGCCACTCTCAGTGGCGGTGCCATTCACGTTAGAAGCTGTACTTCGCGGTCAGCATGTAATTGCGTGGGTCGCCATAGGTATCGGTGGAGCCCCATACCACGTCGTAGCCAATCGCCGAGTAGTACTCGCGATCAAAGATGTTGTTCGCATTCAGCTGCAGGTCGAGGTTCTTGTTGATCTCGTAGCCGGCCATCACATCGGCAACCGCATAGCTGCCCTGCTCGATACGGTGGGTAGTTCCGATCAGCGCTACGTCGTTGTACATGCGGCTTTGCCAGTAGACGTTGCCACCGACGCGGAGCTTCTCCAGCGGGCCTTGAAAGCGATAGGTGGTGGAAAGCTTGAACAGATGTTCTGGCGTATCGGTATCGAAGCGCTGGTTTTTATTGGCTGGGTTTTGATCCTTGATGTAATGGGCGCGGGTATAGGTGTAGCCAGCACCCACCTGCCAGTTCTCGGTGAGTGCGCCTTGCAGCTCCAGGTCAATACCCTGGCTACGGACCTTTCCTGCAGCTTTGTAGCAGGTTGCCCCATTGCAGATCGGCCCCACGCTGGTATCGGTCGCGGCGCGGTTCAACTGGTCGATTTGGAACACAGCCAGGCTGGCGTTCAATGCACCGCCGAAGTATTCGCCCTTGATACCAATTTCGTAGTTTTCGCCAACGATAGGCTGCAGCACTTTGAGAGAAACGTCTTTTTCTGTTTGCGGCTTGAAGATGTCGGTGTAGCTGGCGTAGACCGAGTGATGCTCGTCCAGCTCGTAGATCAGGCCGGCATAGCGGGTAAGGTTGCGGGTGACTTTGTAGTCGCCGTCACCCAGCCGATCACCGTAGTCGTACCAGTCCAGGCGTCCGCCGAGGATCAGCTTGAGTGGGTCTGCCAGGTTCAGGCGCGTCGTTATGTACGTCGAGTCCTGCGTCGTTACGCTGTGGCCGTCGTAGGCGCTGGAACGTACAAAATTCGGCTTGTCGCCATCGAGCGGCCAATCGGATGTATAGGGGGCGTAGCCCGTGGCTTCTGTATCGTAGATGCGCTTGCTGGTGCCGAGCACGATCTCGTGAGTACGTCCGAAAGCTTCAACCGGGCCGCTGAAAAAGGCATCAATCGCTGTTTGTTTCTCGTCATTAACGGACTGCCAGACAGTGCGTTCCAGCGTTGTGTACGGAGGTGTGTAGCGCGACTGGTAGGAGCCCCGGAACAGGCCGTCCAGCTTGGAAGCTGAGGCGTTTAGTTGCAGTTTCCAGTCGTTGTCGAAGCGGTGCACCAGTTCGCCGAAGACGGTGTCGACAGTCAGGTCCTTGTTCTCCCAGTCGCTGCCGGGATTGGTGGAGCGGGGCAGATCCAAGTGGTGGCCGTCGGTCCCAATGGGCAGGCCGCCCCAGAAGAAGTTGGTCTGGTCTTCCTGGCGGGAGAGGCCCAAGGTCGCTGTGGTGTTTTCAGTGAGATCGGCTTCGCCAATGGCGTAGAACAGGCCGTGGTCGCTTTCCACGCCGTCGCGGAAATTGTTGCCATCCTGATAGGAGCCCACCACTCGACCGCGTAGGGTGCCGCTGTCATTCAGTGCGCCGGAGGCGTCGAGTTCCGTGCGGTAATTGTCCCAGCTACCGGCACCGCCGGTGATGCTCACCTGTGGCTTGGCAGTGGGGCGCTTGCGTATCAGGTTGATGGCTGCGGACGGGTTGCCAGCACCTGTCACCAGGCCAGTAGCGCCACGCACCACTTCAACCCGGTCGAACATAGCCAGGTTGGGCTGTACGCCCATATCCCAGCCTGTATAGGACGCTGGCAGGCCGTCGTACATGATGTTGTCGATATCGAAGCCGCGCGCTTTGAAGCCCTGGCGGCCTGGGCCATCGGCCTGGCTGAGGAACAGGCCAGGGGTAGCTTTGACCACGTCGTTGACGCTGGTCATGTTCTGATCGTCCATGCGCTGACGAGTGATCACCGATACCGCCTGCGGCGTTTCGCGGATCGACAGGTCCAGCTTGGTACCTGTGGCCATTGAGCCCGTTGTATAGGACTGGGTGCCTTCGGTCGTTGCTTGTCCACGCACACCCTGTGCATTGATATCGAGCTGCTGCAGCTCGATTGTCGCGTCTTTGTCCTTGGCTTTTTCGGCGTCAGCCTGATCGGCGTACGCGATATGAGCGCACAGGCTTAAGGCGATGGCGGTAGCCAGTGGAGACAGGTGGTGGCGTGACATGCGAAGTTCCTGAATAGGTCGGTCGGCGGATTTGTTTTTTGCCAGGCAAATTGCAGGCGAGCAGCTACCTCCGACGGCCATGAGCGGCAGGCGGTTAATAGGTCGTGGGGTGCGGCGGCAGGAGTGTATCTAGATGTAAATAAGGTGTAAATGAGAATTTATTCCATATGCACTTAAGGGGCGTTTGCGCCTTGTGAGTGATCAGCTCAATTGAACGCCAACAATGTGACCGACGAGAAGTACTGACATCTTCGAGGCATACGGTCAGTACACCTACGGCGCACCGCGCAGCCTCACCGCTTCCGCGAAGTACAGCTTCTAAGGTGCCACGAGGTGTTGCGACCGGTGATTCGTCACCGGTCGTCAGTCAACGGCAAAACGCCGGCCCACAAGGCCGGCGTTTTGCTTTTTAGCGATGGTGAAACA
This sequence comes from Pseudomonas sp. PDM14, assembly GCF_014851905.1. Lineage (NCBI taxonomy): Bacteria > Pseudomonadati > Pseudomonadota > Gammaproteobacteria > Pseudomonadales > Pseudomonadaceae > Pseudomonas > Pseudomonas sp. PDM14. Next base: position 402,951 of record NZ_JACVAQ010000003.1, read on the forward strand.
AGCTGCTAGCCGTCAGTCATTCGTCTTGTGGCATCGGTGAATGGCGGATCTGCTTTCCAGATCGCCAAGGATCGGGCAATCCGGCCTCTGGTCGCCGTGACAGCGTCCTGCAAGATCCTCCAGCGTATCGCGCAGCGTCGTCATTTCTTCGATCTTGCGATTCAGCTCGGCGATGTGTGCCTGGGCCAGGGCTTTTACGTCGGCACTGGCGCGCTGGCGGTCCTGCCACAGGGTCAGCAGCTTGCCGACTTCATCCAGGGCGAAGCCGAGGTCGCGGGCGCGTTTGATGAAGGCCAGTACGTGCAGGTCGTTGGCGCTGTAGCGCCGGTAGCCGCTGTCCGAACGGTCGGCCGGGGCGAGCAGGCCGATGGATTCGTAGTAGCGGATCATCTTTGCGCTGAGGCCGCTGTGCTTGGCGGCTTGACCGATGTTCATCGCTGTTCCTCCTGTGCCGGTTTCCAGCGTTTGAGCAGCAGGGCGTTGCTCACCACGCTGACGCTGGACAGGGCCATTGCCGCGCCGGCGACCATCGGGTTGAGCACGCCGAAGGCCGCCAGAGGAATGCCGATCAGGTTGTAGATGAAGGCCCAGAATAGGTTCTGGCGAATCTTGCTCCAGGTGCGCCGGCTGATGTCCAGGGCAGCGGGTACCAGGCGCGGGTCGCCACGCATCAGGGTGATGCCGGCGGCGTGCATGGCCACGTCGGTGCCGCCGCCCATGGCGATGCCGACGTCGGCGGCGGCCAGCGGCGGGGCGTCGTTGATGCCATCACCGACCATCGCCACCACTGCGCCGCCGGCCTTGAGTGCGGCGACGTGTGCGGCCTTGTCTGCTGGCAATACCTGCGCGTGCACCTCGTCGATACCGAGTTGGCGGCCGACGGCATTGGCGCTGCCGGCGTTGTCGCCGCTGATCAGATGGCTGTGAATGCCGCGTGCCCGCAGCGCGCCGATGGCGTCGGCGGCGCCCGGCTTGAGGCTGTCACCGAAAGCGAACAGGCCGAGCACCCGTGCCTGCGGTTGCAGCTCCAGCAGCCAGGACAAGGTGCGGCCCTCGGCCTCCCAATCCTGAGCCTGTTGCGCCAGTTCGCCAGCAACCAGGCTCAACTCGTCACGCAGACGCGCATTGCCCAGCGCCAGCAGACGCTCCTCGACCTGGCCCTGGATGCCGCGCCCGCTGAGTGCCTGGCTGGCGCCGACCTGCGGCGGCGTTATCTGTCGCTCGGCGCAGCCTTGCAGCACGGCCTTGGCCAACGGGTGCTCGCTGCCGCGCTGCAGGGCGCCGGCCAGGCGCAGCAGGTCGTCCTCGCTGCCGTGGCTGGCGACCAGGTGGACGATGCGCGGCTCGCCGGAGGTCAGCGTGCCGGTCTTGTCGAACGCCACGACGCTGACCCGGTGGGCCAGCTCCAGGGCTTCGGCGTCTTTGATCAGAATGCCGTGGCGCGCGGCCACGCCGGTACCGGCCATGATCGCCGCCGGGGTGGCCAGGCCGAGCGCGCAGGGGCAGGCGATCACCAGTACCGTGACCGCATTGATCAGCGCCGTTTCCAGGCCCGCGCCAGCCAGCAGCCAGCCACCGAGGGTGAGCAGTGCCACCAGCAGCACCACCGGGACGAACACCGCGCTGACCCGGTCGACCAGCTTCTGGATCGGCGCCTTGGCTGCCTGGGCGTCCTCCACCAGGCGGATGATCCGTGCCAGTACGGTTTCCCCGCCCAGCGCGGTGGCACGCAGCAACAGCCGCCCTTCGCCATTGATCGCACCGCCGGTGACGGTGTCTCCCGGCTGCTTGGCCACCGGCAGGCTTTCGCCGCTGATCAGTGCTTCATCGGCCTGGCTGTGGCCGTCGACCACTTCGCCGTCCACCGGGAAGCGTTCGCCGGGTTTGACCAGTAGCAGGTCGCCGAGGCGCAGGGCATCGACCGCAACCTCTTCCTCGCGCCCGTCGACCACACGGACGGCGCGGTCCGGGCGCAGGGCTTCGAGGGCACGGATGGCGGCGCTGGTCTGGCGTTTGGCGCGGCTTTCCAGGTACTTGCCGAGCAGCACCAGGGCGATCACCACGGCCGACGCCTCGAAGTACAGGTGCGGCGTGTGGTGCCCGCTTGCCGTGGCCCACAGGTAGAGGCTCAGGCCGTAGCCGGCGCTGGTGCCGAGGGCCACCAGCAGGTCCATGTTGCCGGTGCCGGCGCGCACGGCTTTCCAGGCGGCGACATAGAAGCGCGCACCGAGGATGAATTGCACGGGGGTGGCGAGGGCGAATTGCACCCAGGCCGGCAGCATCCAGTGCAGCCCCAGCCACTCGGCGAACATCGGCAGCACCAGCGGCGTGGCCAGTACGAGCGCGGCCAGCAGCGCCCAGCGTTCGCGGCGCAGACTGGCGGCACGGTCCTGCGGCTGCACCTGGCTCAACGGTCGGGCCTGGTAGCCGGCCTGCTGCACTGCGGCGATCAAGTCAGCCACTGCCACGCCCGCCACCACCTCGACGCTGGCGCGCTCGCTGGCCAGGTTGACGCTGACGCCGTGCACCCCGGCGACCTGGCCCAGGGCGCGTTCGACGCGGCCGACACAGCTGGCGCAGGTCATCCCTTCGACGGCCAGTTCCAGGCGTTGCAGCGGCACGCTGTAACCGGCGCGGCTGACGGCATCGAGCAGTGCGGCGAGGCTATCGCCGGGAGCCTCTACGCGTGCCTTCTCGCTGGCGAGGTTGACGCTGACCTGCTGTACGCCGGGCACCTGGGCGAGTGCGCGCTCGACCCGCCCGGCGCAGCTGGCGCAGGTCATGCCGCTGATCGGCAGATCGAAGGTGTGAGGGCTGGACATGGGCGACTCCTGTTCCGGTTCGCCCACAGGATCAACCTTGACCCTGGGGTAAGGTCAAGGTGTGCGTTGTCGCAGCCAGGAATCGCCTGTCAGTAGTTGAGGGGCGCGGGGATCAGCCAGAGGCCGTTGGAGCCCATGGCGATGCGGTACTTGTGCACCTCGCCGGCGCTCATCTGCAGGGTCTGGCTGTGCAGCTGCTCGAAGCGCGGCTGGCAATGCCCACCGCCGAGCAGGCCGAGGCGTACCAGGACGTTGCCCGGTGGCAGGTTGAGGGTGATCGACTGGCCTTGGTACAGGCGCGCGGCCAGATTGCCCTGCAGGTACAGGCCGATGTCGCACGGGGTCGAGACTTCCAGGCGTTCGCGCGAGACGACCAGGATGCCGTAGTCGATCGGCGTGGCCAGGGTCATCGGTGACAGGCTGGTCGAGCCCGCCGGTGGGGTTGCCGGTACCGGCATGGCGCTGGAGGCGGACGGCATCTCGTCGGCGAACAGGGGCAGGCAGAGCAGGGTGAGCAGACTCAGGAGCAGGCGCATGGCGAGGATTCCGGCCGTGGTGTGCCTTCAGCTTGGTCGAGCCCGCGCGTGAGGACAAGCTTCACGGCTTGACCTTGCCACCATGGCAGGGCTGACTCTGGGCAGCGTCATCACTTTTCAGGGAGTGCAACATGCAGATCTTCACCGTCAGCGGGATGTCGTGTGGCCACTGCGTGCGGGCCATCACCCAGGCGATCCGGGCGCTCGATGCGACGGCCGAGGTGCAGGTCGATCTCGGCGCCAGCGAGGTGCGGGTGGCCAGCCGACTGGATGCCGAACAACTGCAGCAGGCGATTCGCGCGCAGGGTTACAGCGCTCAGCCGGCCTGAGTGGCGGGCGGGTTCCAGTCGCGGATCAGGCCGCGTAGCTGCGCATCGATCAGCGCGGCGGTGTCGACCAGCGGATCGAACAGTTGCTGGTCGCGGGTCCAGTCGGTGAACAGGCCGATGATCTGTGCATGCAGGGCGCGCGCCGCCAGGCGAGGGCTGAGGCCCGGTTGCAGGCGCTGGTGGCATTCGTCGCGGGCGAACAGGTTCTCGACCATGGCGATGAACTGGTTGATGAAGTCGGTGTGGCGCTCCTCCGCCTCGCGCAGTTCGTCGGTGAACTCGCAGCGGTGCAGGAGGATGGTGAAGATGCGCTGCTTCTGTTCGTCGCGTGCCAGGTTCTCGATGGCCTCGATGCACAGGTCGCGCAGTGACAGCAGCGGGTCGATGTCGCCACAGCCGCACAAGCGCTCGGCCATTTGCTCGGTGGGCAGGCGGATCTGGTTGAGCATTTCGTGGAACAGGTGCGCCTTGTTCTGGAAGTGCCAGTACACCGCACCACGCGTCACCCCGGCAGCGCGGGCGATGTGCTCGAGGCTGCAATGGGCCACGCCCTTTTCCAGGAACAACGCCTCCGCCGCCTCGAGAATGGCGGTGCGGGTTTGTTCGGCTTGTTCTTTGGTTCTGCGCATGGCGGACAGGACGATTGCGTCTAGGCTCTCAATGGGGAGCTGAGTGTAATGTTTTTGTCGCCGCCATGTGGGCTTACAAACAGTTTTGTATGTAAGTCGCTGCGTCTCCCCACTCTCACGCGCTGCCCTTCGTTCCGTCCGGGAGACGACACAATGCTTCTTCGCCACCATCCGCTTGCGCTCAAGGCCGTCCTGTTGAGTTCGCTGTTCGCCTGCAATGCCCAGGCTGCCGAACAGAAGGGTGCCGAGCACCAGATGCCGCCGCCGGATGTAGTGGTCGAGGTGGCCAAGGTCGAGTCGCTGCCCATCACCCTGGAATACGCCGCGCGTACCGCGGGTTTCCGCGAGGTGGAGGTGCGCGCGCAGGTCAGCGGTATCCTGCAGGAGCGCACCTACCTGGAAGGCAGTTCGGTGAAGCAGGGGCAGGTGCTGTTCCGCATCGACCCGCGGCCCTACCAGGCCGCCCTGGCGCGGGCCAAGGGTGCACTGGCGCAGGAGCAGGCGCGCTACCGGCAGACCGAGCGTGACCTGAAACGCATCCGCGAACTGCAGAAGAAGGGCTTCGCCAGCGAGAGCGAGCTGGACAACGCCATCTCCAACTTCGAGCAGAGCAAGGCCAACATCGAGGCGGCCAAGGCCGAGGTACAGGCCAAGCAGATCGACCTCGACTACACCACCGTCAAGGCGCCGATCTCTGGCATCACCCGCAAGGAAACCGTGTCCGAAGGCAGCCTGATGGTCGCCGGCGATCCGAATGCCAGCCTGCTGACCAACATCACCCAGCTCGACCCGATCTACGTCAACTTCGCCGCCCCCGACCGTGACGTCGAGCGCGTGCGCAGTGGCCTCAAGGACGGCACGCTGATCGCCCCGGCCAGCGGCCACATGAGCATCGACATCATCTTCGGCGACGGCAGCAGCTACCCGCTCGAAGGCAAGGTCGACTTCACCGACAGCCTGGTCGACCGCGGCACCGGCACGGTCAGTGCGCGCGCCGTGGTGCCCAATCCGGACCAGAAGCTGCTGCCCGGCCAGTTCATCCGGGTGCGGGTCAAGGGCATCACCAAGCCCAATGCGGTGACCGTGCCCGAGCGCGCCGTCTCGCAGGGGCAGAAGGGCACGTTCGTGTTCATCGTCGACGAGCAGAACATCGCCCGCGCCCGCCCGGTCACTACCGCGCATACCGCCGAAGGCCGCTGGGTGGTGGAGTCCGGTATCTCGGCGGGTGATCGGGTCATCGTCGAGGGCTTGCCCAAGGTGCGTCCGGATTCACCGGTGAAGATCAGCGACAAGCCCGCCGCCGATGCCAAGCAGTAAGGAGCGCCGCCCGTGATCTCACGCTTCTTCATCGACCGGCCGGTGTTCGCCGCGGTCATATCCATCGTCATCGTGCTCGCCGGCCTCGCCGCCATGCGCGCATTGCCCATCGCCCAGTACCCGCAGATCCTGCCGCCGCAGGTGTCGGTCACCGCCAGCTACCCGGGTGCCAGCGCGCAGGTCATCGCCGAGACCGTGGCTGCACCGCTGGAGCAATCCATCAACGGCGTTGAAGGCATGATCTACCAGCTGTCCAACTCGGCGGCCAGCGGCAGCATGAGCCTGTCGGTGTACTTCGAGGTTGGTCGCGACCCGGACCAGGCCACCATCGACGTCAACAACCGGGTGCAGGCCGCGCTGGCCAAGCTGCCCGAGGAAGTGCGTCGCCAGGGGGTCAAGGTGGAGAAGAAGTCCTCGGACATTCTTCAGGTGATCACCCTCTATTCGCCGGATAACTCCCAGGACCCGGTGTTCATTTCCAACTATGCGCTGATCAACGTGATCGACGAGCTCAAACGCCTGCCCGGCGTGGGCGGCGTCAGCCAGTTCGGTTCCAAGGACTACTCTATGCGCATCTGGCTGCGGCCGGACAAACTGGCGCAGTACAACCTCACGCCCACCGATGTGGTCAACGCCATCCGTGAGCAGAACTCGCAGTTCGCTGCCGGCAGCTTTGGTCAGGAGCCGTTGCAGGTCGAACAGGACTTCACCTACACCGTCACCACCCAGGGCCGCTTCAAGGACCCGAAAGAGTTCGAGAGCGTGATCCTGCGCAGCGATGAAACCGGTGCCAGCCTGCTGCTCAGGGACGTCGCGCGGATCGAGCTGGGTGCCCAGGACTACTCGCTGATCACCTCGCTCAACGGCCAGCAGAACGCCGCGTTCGGTATCTACCTGCAGCCGGGTGCCAACGCGCTGGACACCGCCGAGTCGGTGCAGAACAGCATGAAGCGGCTGGCCGAGCGCTTCCCCGAGGGCATCACCTACAAAATCCCCTACGACACCACCAAGTTCGTCCAGGTCTCCATCGACGAGGTGATCAAGACCTTCTTCGAAGCCCTGCTGCTGGTGGTGCTGGTGGTCTACATCTTCCTGCAGAACTGGCGCGCCACGCTGATTCCGGTGCTGGCGATTCCGGTGTCGCTGGTCGGCACCTTCGCCGGCATGTACGCGCTGGGGTTCTCGATCAACCTGCTGACGCTGTTCGGCATGGTGCTGGCCATCGGCATCGTGGTGGACGACGCCATCGTGGTCATCGAGAACGTCGAGCGGGTGATGAAGGCCGACAAGCTCAAGCCGCGGGATGCCGCGATCAAGGCGATGGAGGAGGTGACCGGGCCGATCGTCGCCATCGTCCTGGTGCTCTGTGCGGTATTCGTGCCGGTGGCGTTCCTTGGCGGTCTGGCAGGGGAGATGTACAAGCAGTTCGCGATCACCATTGCGGTGTCGGTGGTGATTTCCGGCATCGTCGCCCTGACCCTTTCCCCCGCGCTCTGCGCCTTGCTGCTCAAACCCGATCACAGCGAACCGGCGGCGCCGTTCCGGGTGTTCAACCGCTTCTTCGACAAGGTCACGTCCGGCTACAGCGCCGGGGTGCATTTCTTCCTGCGCCGCTCGTTGATCGGCCTGCTGCTGTTCGGCGGGATGATCGCGCTGATCGTCGTGCTGTTCGGCCGCGTGCCCGGCTCGCTGGTGCCGGATGAGGACCAGGGCTACGTGATCAACGCCTACTTCCTGCCGCCGGCGGCCTCGGTGGCGCGCACCGATGCGCTGACCAGCGATTTCACCAAGCAGATCATGGAGCACCCGGCGGTGCAGGACGTGGTCACCTTCGCCGGCTTCGACGTGCTCACCTTCGGCAACCGCACCAACGCCGGGGTGTCCTTCGTGCCGCTCAAGGACTGGTCCGAGCGCACCACCGACGAACTCGATGCGCGCAACCTGACCCGCAGTTTCATGGGCATGGGCATGAGCGAGAAGGATGGCGTGGTGATGTCCTTCAACCCGCCGCCGATCACCGGTATGAGCACCACCGGCGGCTTCGAGGGCTACATCCAGGACCGCAGTGGCGGCAGCATCGAGAAGCTCTCCGAGACCGTGCACGCCTTCATCGCGGCGGCGGCCAAGCGCCCGGAACTGGCCGGCGTGCAAAGTACCTTCAACGCCGACGTGCCGCAGTACTACATCGACCTGGACCGCACCAAGGCGCGCGCGCTGGGGGTGTCGATCAGCGACGTGTTCACCGCCATGCAGTCGACTTTCGGCAGCTACTACGTCAACGACTTCACCCTGTACGGGCGCACCTGGCAGGTCAGCCTGCAGTCCGAGTCCGAGTTCCGCCGCAAACCGGAAGACCTCAGCCAGGTCTATGTGCGCTCCAGCAGTGCGGAGCTGGTGCCGCTGACCTCGCTGATCAAGGTGCGGCGCATTCTCGGACCGGACAGCTTCGCGCGGTTCAACATCTACCCCTCGGCAAAAATCCTCGGCGGCCCGGCACCGGGCTACAGCTCCGGGCAGGCGTTGCAGGCGATGCAGGAGATCGCCAACGACGTGCTGGGCAGCGACTACACCATCGGCTGGATCGGCTCGGCCTACCAGGAACTGGCCACCCAGGGCTCGGGCAGCATGGCGTTCGTCTTCGGCCTGATCATGGTGTTCCTGATCCTCGCTGCGCAGTACGAGCGCTGGACGCTGCCGCTGGCGGTGGTCACCGCGGTGCCGTTCGCGGTGTTCGGCGCGATCCTCGCGGTGTGGCTGCGCGGCATCCAGAACGACGTGTACTTCCAGGTCGGGCTGATCACCCTGATCGGCCTGGCGGCGAAGAACGCCATTCTCATCGTCGAGTTCGCCGTGCTCTGCCGCGAGCAGGGCATGAGCATCTTCGACTCGGCCTACGAGGCGGCCAAGCTGCGTTTCCGCCCGATCGTGATGACCTCGCTGGCCTTCATTCTCGGTTGCGTGCCGCTGGCGATCAGCAGCGGTGCCGGCTCGGCGAGTCGACATTCGATCGGTACCGGGGTAATTGGCGGTATGCTGGCGGCCACATTGCTGGCGACGTTCGTCATCCCGATGTTCTACCTGTTGGTCGAGTCGTTCGCTGCCAAGCTCGACTCGCGGCGCAAGAAGAACCCCGATGCTCCGCACGTCTAGCCATCTGCCTGGTGCTGGCGGGGAGGTCTCGCTGGCGCCGTAGCATCACGTCGGGCCGCGTGGCCCGGCGTTCGTTTCTGGATCGCCCATGAAGTTGTCTGTTCTGCTCATCCTTGGCGCGCTCAGCGCCTTCGGCCCGATGGCCATCGATTTCTACCTGCCCAGTTTCCCGGCACTGGCCATTGCCTTCGCCACCGATGTCGAACACGTGCAGCTGTCGCTCGCCTCCTACTTCGTCGGCATCGCCTTCGGCCAACTGATCTACGGCCCGCTGGCCGATCGCTACGGGCGTCGCCGGCCGCTGCTCGTCGGCGTGGTGCTGTTCAGCCTGGCGTCGTTCGGCTGCGCGCTGGTGCAGAGCCTGGAAGGGCTGATCTTCATGCGTTTCGTCCAGGCCCTGGGCGGTTGTGCGGGGATGGTGATCTCGCGGGCGGTGGTGCGTGACCTGTGCGATCCGCTGGCCTCGGCCAAGGTGTTTTCCAAGCTGATGCTGGTGATGGGCGTGGCGCCGATCCTCGCGCCGCTGGGCGGTGGCCTGCTGCTCAACCTGTTCGGCTGGCAGTCGATCTTCTACGGCCTAATGCTGTTCGGCGGGCTGATCCTGCTGGCAATTCTCTGGTGGCTGCCGGAAACCATGTCGGCCGATACCCCGCACCTGCCGTTGCCCGGCGCCCTGGGTCGCTACGTGACCCTGCTCAAGGACCGGCAGCTGATCGGCCACGGCCTCACCGGCGGTATCGCCATGGCCGGCATGTTCGCCTACATCTCCGGTTCGCCGTTCGTCTTCATCAGCCTCTACGGGCTGTCGCCGGAGGATTACGGCTGGCTGTTCGGCGCCAACGCGGCAGGCTTCATCCTCACCGCGCAGCTCAACGGCTGGTTGCTGCGCCATCGCGGCCCGGCCTACTGGCTCAAACGCACGGTGTGGCTGTACCTGGCGGCGGGCGCGGCGCTACTCGGCGTGGCAATTGCCCAGCCGACGCAGCTCTGGCCGCTGCTGATTCCGTTGTTCCTGTGCATGGCCAGCCTGTCGTGCATCCTGCCCAACGCCTCGGCCTGCGCCATGGCCGGGCAGGGCGCGCAGGCCGGCAGTGCGTCGGCGCTGATGGGATCGTTGCAGTTCGCGGTGGCAGCGTGCGCCTCTTCGCTGGTCGGCGTGCTGCACGACGGCACGGCGCGGCCGATGGCGCTGGTCATCTGCCTGTGCGGCATCGGCACCGTGGCGCTGGCGCTGTTCAGCAGCCGCGGTGCACGATCGTCGACCCTGGATTACTGAGTCAGCTTGCGCTGCGCTTCAGCGGCAGGACGTGCGGTGCGTGCAGGCGTTTTTCCAGGGTGGCGACGAAGGCGCGGGCTTCGCTCTCGCTGGTGAAGCTCACGCCATGCTGGTCCATCTGCACCTGCCAGCGTTGCCCCTGGGCGGTCTGCAGCGGTTTGATCAGGATGTTCATCGGTGGCCTCCGTTGATTGCGGAGGTTGCAGTGTAGTGCGCCCGGGGCGGTTGCTGCTGACCTGTGTCAACCCACCGACTGATGGTCGTTGCGCAGCCAGTTGACCAGGTGGACGGCGCTTAGCGGGCGGCTGAACAGGTAGCCCTGGCACTGCTCGCAGCCCAATTCGCGCAGGGCCTGCAATTGCTCATTGGTTTCCACGCCCTCGGCCAGCACGCGCAGCTTGAGGTTGCGCGCCAGGCCGATGATGGTGGCGACGATCTCCAGGTTGCCCTGATCCTCCGGGACGCCGTGCATGAAGCTCTGGTCGATCTTCAGCTTGTCCAGCGGGAAGCGCCGCAGGTAGGCCAGCGACGAATAGCCGGTGCCGAAGTCGTCGATGGCCAGCTTCAGCCCCAGCGCCTTGAGCGCGATCAGCGTCTCGCGCGCCTGCTCGACGTTGTCCATCAGTGCGCCTTCGGTGATTTCCAGCTCCAGGCAGGCGGCTGGCAGGCCACTGTCGGCGAGGGCGTCGCGCACCTGTTTGAGCAGGTCGGCCTGGCGGAACTGGCGTGGTGACAGGTTGACCGCCAGGGACTGCAGCGTCAGGCCCTGCTGGCGCCAGAACTGCATCTGCCGGCAGGCCTCGCGCAGCACCCAGTTGCCGATCGGCACGATCAGTCCGGTTTCCTCGGCCAGGGGAATGAAGGTGGCCGGGGAAATCATGCCCTGCTCGCTGTTCCAGCGCAGCAGCGCTTCCACGCCGATCGGTGCGCCGCTGGCACTGTCCAGCAGCGGTTGGTAGTGCAGGCTGAATTCGTTGCGTTTGAGCGCCTGGCGCAGCTGCGCCTCCATGGCCAGGCGGGTGTGCGCCTGGTGGGTCAGGCCCTGGGTGTAGAAGCGGAAGGTATTGCGCCCTTCGAGCTTGGCCTGGTGCAGGGCCGCGTCGGCGTTGCGCAGCAATTCTTCGCTGGACAGGCCGTCGTCCGGGTACAGGCTGATGCCGATGCTGGCGCCCAGGTACACCTCGCGGCCATTGTTCAGTTGCAGCGGGCGCTCCAGCAGGTCGAGCAGGTTGCGCGCGATACTCGCCGCTTCCTCTGGGCGCTGCAGGTTTTCCAGCACCACGAGGAATTCGTCGCTGCTCAACCGCGCCAGGGTGTCCTCGTTGCGCAGGCGCTGCTGCAGGCGCCGGGCCACGGCGATCAGCAGTTCGTCGCCGGTCTTGTGGCCGAGGCCTTCGTTGATGGTCTTGAAGTGGTCGAGGTCGAAGAACAGCACGGCGACCCGTTCGCTGTGGCGCTGCGCATGCTCCAGGGCATGGTTGAGACGCTCGCTGGCGTACAGGCGGTTGGGCAGGTCGGTGAGGGTGTCGAAGTGGACCAGATGCGCCAGACGCTCCTGGCTGTCGCGGTACTGGCTGAGGTCGGTGAAGCTGAGCACGTACTGCGGTTGCTGCGGGTCGCCGTCGCGCACGCGACTGATGGTCAACCAGAAGGGAAAGGGCGCGCCATCCTGGCGGGTGCCGGTGAGTTCGCCCTGCCAGTGACCGCTTTCTTCGACCTTGCGCCATAGCGTGCGGTAGCGCGCGCGCTCCACACTGTTGCCCGGGTAGAGCGGCAGGCGCTTGCCCACTGCCTGCTGCGCGCTGAGGCCGGTGATGGCGCTGAATGCCGGGTTGCTGGCGATCACGCGGCGGCGTGCATCGACGATGGCCACGGCCTCCTGGGTGCTGTCGAACACCGTGGCGGCCTGGTGCAGGGCCTGCTCCTGTTCCTTGCGCAGGGTGATGTCCTCGACCACCGAGATGAAGTAGTTGGGCGAGCCGTTGGTGTGGCGCACCAGGGTCGCGCTGAGGTTGGCCCAGAACAGTTCGCCGTCACGGCGGCGATAGCGTTTCTCCAGGCTGTAGCTGGTCACGTCGCCGGCCAGCAGGTGCTGGATCTGTTCGAGGTCACTGTGCAGGTCGTCGGGGTGGGTGATTTCCTGGAAGGTCAGTTCGAGCAGTTCCTCGCGGCTGTAGCCGAGCATCTTGCACAGGCGCTGGTTGACCCGCAGCCAGTGGCCGTCGGGCGCCAGGTGGGCGATGCCGACCGCGGCCTGCTCGAAGGTTGCGCGAAAGCGCAGTTCGCTCTGCAGGCGTTCCTTGTCGCGCTGGTGCTGGCGTACCGCGAGGCCGGCCAGGCGGGTGAACTCGGTGACCAGGGCGATATCCCCCGGCGCCGGGTGTGCCACGCGACGGTAGTAGACGCCGAAGGTGCCGAGCACCTCGCCCTGGTCGTTCTTGAATGGCAGCGACCAGCAGGCACGCAGCCCGGCCTGGGCGGTCAGCTCGCGGTAGGCCTGCCAGTGCGGGTGCTGCTGCAGGTCTTCGGCGATGGCCAGTTCGCCGGTCGCTGCGGCATGCCCGCAGCTGCCGGTCTGCGTCTGCGCGGCGATGCCGTCGACGGCGCGGCTGTAGCTGTTGGGCAGGCTCGGCGCGGAGATCAGGTTGAGCTGACCCTTGTCCAGCAGCATCACCGACACCAGCATTTCCGGGTTCAGGCGTTGCAGGCGCAGGACCATGTCGTCGAGCGTGCGCTGCAACGGCTGCTGGGCGAGCAACTGGTCGAGCACGGCGTTGCGCGCTTCTTGCAGGGCGTGGGTCTGGCGGCGCTCGTGGATGTCGCTGAAGCTGCCGCGCAGGCCCAGGCCGTATTGCGCGCCGGCGGCCAGGCGCAGGGAGATCCAGCGGTGCTGGCCGTCGACTTCGCGCAGGCGGGTTTCGCCCTGCCAGCTGTTGCTCTGGCGGGCGAGGATGCGCGAGATCTCGTGGCCGACCTGTTGCTCGTCGTCCGCCAGGAAATCCAGCAGCGACCGGCCCAGGCTCTCGCGAATGCTGTAGCCGGTGATGGTTTCCCAGGTCGGGTTGAGCAGGGTCAGGCGGCCGCTGCTGTCGGTGAGGAAGATCGCCTCGTGCAACTGCTCGACCAGCTCGCGGTAGCGCGCCTCGCTGGCTTCCAGTTCGCCGTGCGTGCGCTTCTGCTCGCCGAGGTCGATGTCCACGCAGTACATCTCCAGCTGGTTGCGTGCGTTGCGCAGCAAGAGGTGGCTGGAATACACGTGCGCCTCGCTGCCGTCGCGGCGCTGCAGGGTCAGCTCGGCGGCGGGAATCGGTGGGCCGCCGATCATCCAGCTGGTGATTTCGCTGATCACCTGGTGACGCATGGCTGGCGGGATGATCAGGTCCTCGATATGCCGGCCCATCGCCTCGGCCATGCTGTAGCCGTAGAGCTGGGCGCTGGCCTGGTTCCAGAAGATCACCCGGCGCTCGCGGTCGTAACCCTGCACGGCGATGCGCGGTGTCTGCTCGAACAGCTGGCGGAAACGCTGCTCGCTCTCGCGCAGCGCCAGCTCGTCGCGCTTCTGCGTGCTGATGTTCTGCAAGGTGCCGTGGGCATGCCCCCCGGGTTGCAGCGAGCCCCGCAGCATCAGCCACACGGTCGATTCGCTGCTCGGCAGGTTCAGGCGGGCGTTGACCAGCAGCTGGCTGCCGCCTTCGAGCAGGGTCTGCAGACCGCGGTACACGGCGTTGCGGTCGGCGGGGTGCAGCCAGGCGAGCAGTTCGTCGGTGGTGCAGATGTTGTCTTCATCGGGGCGCGCCAGCAGGCGCAGCGCCTCGGCCGACCAGCAGAAGCGGCCGTCGAATTCCCAGGTGCCGAGGCCGGCTTCGCGCTGGGTCTGCTGCAGTTGCAGGGCGCGCTGGCGCAGGCTGTCCTGCAGCAGCTGCTGGGTGCGCTGGTCGTGGCGGGCGATGAGCAGGAGCAGCACGCTGCTGGCCGCGACGAAGATCAGGCCCTTGTAGGTCTGCAGTTCGGCCAGGGTGACCTGGTCATGCACCATCAGCAGCAGGAGCTGATCGCTGAGCAGAATCCACAGCACGCTGAACAGGATGTAGATGACGGCCAGGCGCATCGGCCGGGAGAAGACGGTCTGGCGCATGACGGACCTCGGAACGTGACGAATGAGCCGGCGACCGCTGCTGCGCAGGGAGCGGCGCCCGCCTTGAGTCTAGTCCTTGTTGTCCGGGGTGCCCGTTGCGCCACGCGGGCTGTCGGCCTCGAGTGCCTGCAGGGCTTTCTGCGCGCCTTCGTGCAGCGGGATGCCGATGCCGCGCTGGGCGTTGCCGAGGGACAGTTGGCTGCCCTGCACGCTGCCGCGCTGCAGCCACTGCGCGTCGAGGGAGAACACCTGGCGCACCAGTTCCTCGGCCTCGCGGTTGGTCAGCTGGGTGTCGGTGAGCAGCAGGCTGCTCACCGCCAGGGTCGCAACGGCGGCCGGTTGCTGCGGGTAGGTGCCGGCAGGCAGCTGGAAGGCGAAGGTGCCGGGGCGCTGGTCGACGACCCGCGCAATGGCGTCGGGATCGAGTGGCAGCAGGCGCAGGTCGAGGGCTTCGCTGGCCGCGCGGATCTGGTCGGCCGGGGCGCCGATCACCTGGAACAGCGCATCGAGTTCGCCATCGCGCATGCGGGTCAGCGCCTGTTGCATGTCCAGGGCCGGTGCCGCGGCGAGGTCCTGCACGCCGAGGCCGTGGGCGCTGAGCACCGCCAGCGCGGTGTCGCGCGAGGCCGAGCCGGCGAGGCCGAGGCTGACGCGCTTGTCACGCAGCTCGGCGACGCTGTAGATCTCGCTGTTGCTGCGTACCAGCACGTGCAGCGGTTCCGGGTAGAGGCTGGCGAGGGCACGCAGGCTGATGTCGGCGCCGTCCTTGGCGAACAGCCCGCTGCCGTTGACGGCCTGCTGCGCGACATCACTCTGCGACAGGGCCAGCACCGCTTCGCCGCGGCGCAGCATGCGCAGGTTGTCGAGGCCACCGGCGGTGGTCAGCGGCAGCAGCTCGATGCCCTTGTCGCGCAACACGCCGCTAAGGGCATCGGCGAAGCGCGCGTACTGCCCGGCCTGCGGGCCGCCGGCCATGACGTAACCGCTGTGCAGGCGATTCAGGCGGCCTTGGATATTGTTCAGCGAGCGACCCAGCTCGTCGCGGATGATTGCCCGCTCGCGGTTGCCGCTGTCGCCGAGCTTGAGCGCGGTGCCGATGGCGCTGACCAGCTGTTCGCTGGGCACGCCGCCGGCTTGCTCGGGCATCGGTGCCCGTGGCGCGCTGAAACCCTGTGGCACCACGCTGTGCCAGGCGCCGTCGGCTTGCCGGTAGATCAGGCTGCCGTGCACCTTGAGCTGGTCGCCCCGGTGGTTGCCGCCGTTCTCGATCCCGGAGACGCCGCGCGGGCCGGCACCTAGGGCGCTGATCAGGCTGGCCACGCCGGGCGAGTCCCAGGAGCCGAAGTCCTGGTCCTGCTCGACCCGCAGCTGCGCATCGAAGTACACCACCACCCGCGCTTCGCCTTCCGGAGCATGGGCATCGGTGGCCGAGCCGCGGCGCTGCAGCTCAGTGATGCTCAGCACCTGCGCGGGAAAGGCCTGGGCCAGCTGGCGTTGCAGGTCGGCCTGCAGTTGCGCCTGGTCCGGGCCGCGCGAGCAGGCGCCGAGCAGGAGGGTCAGGGCAAGCAGAAAGAGACGCGGCATGTTCAACCCCCCAGGCCCGGAAAGCTGAGGAAGCCGGTGAGCACCAGCGCATTGAGCAGGTCGACGAGGAAGGCGCCCACCAGCGGCGCGACGACGAACGCCTGCGGCGCTGGGCCGTAGCGCTGGGCGACGGCCTGCATGTTGGCGATGGCGGTGGCCGTGGCGCCGACGGCGAAGCCGCAGAAGGCGGCGGACAGCACGGCGCCTTCGTAGTCACGGCCGCAGCAATTGAATACCACCCAGGTGGAGTAGAGCATGGCCAGCAGCGCCTGGCCGAGCAGCATCAGCAGCAGCGGCCCGGCGACGCTGGCGATCTGGCTGAAGTCCAGGGTCATCATGGTGATCACCAGGAACAGCGAGAGGGTCAACGAGGCCATCAGGCCGATGGCGTTGTCGTTCAGGTGCACGCCCAGCAGCCCGGCGCCATTGCGCAGCACCACGCCGAGCAGCAGGCACCAGAGGAATCCGGGCAGGGTCACCGCGCCCTCGCCAACCAGCCCGGCCAGCAGCGGCCCGCCGACCAGGGCCAGTAGGGTGGCGGCCAGCACCAGGATGAAGTTGCGCGTGTCCACCGGCGGTGCCGCGAGCAGCTCCTCGGCGCTGACGTCATCGCCCTGGGCGCGGCTGCCCCTGAGTTGGTGACGTTTGATCAGCCATTGTGCGACCGGCCCGCCGATGATGCCGCCGACCACCAGGCCGAGAGTGGCGAAAGTCATCGACAACTCCATGATCGACTGCAGGTTGTTCACCTCGGCGAAGCGTTCGGCGTAAGCCGCGCCAGTGCCGTGGCCGCCGACCAGGGTGATGGTGCCGCCCACCAGGCCCATCAGTGGGTGCATGTCGAGGCCCCAGGCGATGGCCACGCCGAGCAGATTCTGCAGGAACAGGAAGGGAATCAGGGCCAGGGTGAACAGCAGCAGGCGCTTGCCGCCCTGCCTGAGCAGCGCCAGGTTGGCCGACAGCCCGACGGCGGCGAAGAAGGCCAGCAGCAGGCTGGGCTTCATGCTCATGTCGAACTGCAGGCTGAGGTTGGCAAAGCGCCCGAGCAGGGCGAAGGCGACGGCGAAGAGTACGCCGCCGGTGATCGGGTCGGGGATGTTGTAGCGCGACAGCACGGGGATCAGCTGGTTGATCACCCGTCCGAGCAGCAAGACCAGCACGGCGACCAGAAGGGTTTCCACGGGTTGCAACGTCACATCGACACTCCTAGGGCGAGCAGGGCGCACGGCGTCGGGGGGTGACGCGGGCGGGCCTGCGGGACGGACAGGAGCAAAGCCTGGCTGCCGTGGTTGACTGGTACATGTCTAGTTAAGGAATGACCGCCTGTCGACCGTGAAGGTTCGCCTGGCGTGCAAATGGAAAGCCTTGCGCTGCGCCTTGGCGGTGGTCCGAACCCCCGTTGCGGTTTCAGTGTCGTGCTCGCGTGCGGGGAGCCAGCCAAGGCGGCAGGTCGTTGGGCTCGGCAGCAAAAGCAAACGCCGCCGGGCCATGGCCGGGCGGCGTTGTAGGGCGCAGCGTGACGAGGGGCGGTGATCAGAAGCCTTCGAGCACGATCTTGCCGCGCGACGTGCCGCTTTCCAGTTGCGCGTGGGCGCGGCGCAGGTTGGCGGCGTTGATGCTGCCGTAGTGCTCGCCGAGGGTGGTCTTCAGCACGCCATCGTCGATCAGTTGGCTGACGCGATTGAGCAGACGATGCTGCTCGCTCATGTCCTCGGTCTGGAACAGCGAGCGGGTGTACATGAACTCCCAGTGCAGCGACAGGCTCTTGCGCTTGAGCTTGACCACGTCGAGCTGCGCCGGGTCGTCGATCAGGCCAAGTTTGCCTTGCGGCGCCAGGGCCTCGACCAGTTGCTCGAAGTGCTGGTCGGTGTTGGTCAGGCTGGCGACGTGGGTCACCTGGGGGATGCCGATGCGCGCCAGCTCGGCGGCCAGCGGCTGGCTGTGGTCGATGACGTGATGCGCGCCGAGCTCGCGGACCCAGGCCTGGGTTTCCGGGCGCGAGGCAGTGCCGATCACCGTGGCGCCGGTGAGTTGCCGCGCCAGTTGCACCAGGATCGAGCCGACGCCACCGGCCGCACCGACGATCAGCAGGGTTTGCTGGGCATTGTTGGGGTTGCCGTCATGACGATGGTTCTCGGCGATCTGCAGGCGCTCGAACAGCAGTTCCCAGGCAGTGATCGCGGTCAGCGGCAGGGCGGCGGCGCGGGCGAAATCCAGCGAGCCGGGCATGCGCCCGACCAGGCGCTCGTCGACCACGTGCAGCTCGCTGTTGGCACCGGGGCGATCCAGGGCGCCGGCGTAGAACACCTGATCGCCGGCGCGGAAGTGGCGCACTTCGTCTCCCACCGCGACGACCACACCGGCCACGTCCCAGCCGAGTACCTTGGCCTCGCCATTGGCAGGCGCCACGTTGCGGCGGATCTTGGTATCCACCGGGTTGACCGAGATGGCTTTGACCTCGACCAGCAGGTCGTGGGGTCCGGGTGTCGGCGCGGCCAGCGCGATATCGAGCAGGGCTTCGGGATGGTCGATGGGCAGGGACTGGTAGTAGGCGATGGCTTTCATGCGTGGGATTCCTTGGGCAGGCTCGGGATGCAAGGCGAACGCAGAGCTTAGGTTCCATAGGAAAAGTCGTCGAGCCAGGGGCCGAGCCCGCCATTTCTGAGCAGGCATCGGCGCTGTGCCGAGCGCTTTTCACATGCAACCGGATGGCGCTGCAGTGAGTGGGGCCATGTTGGTCTATCTCATTGGCGAGAAAAACCAGTGCAGGTTAGAGTCTCTTTCAATCTTATTTTGATAATGGAGGCGGCGATGCTACGCCTGGACGACCTCGAACTGTTTGCCCGTACCGCCGAGCTGGGCAGCTTGTCTGCCGCTGCGCGGGCGTTGGACTGCTCCCCGGCGGTGGCGAGCGCCGCGCTCAAGCGCCTGGAGCAGCAGCTCGAGGCGCGCCTGTTCATTCGCTCCACGCGCAGCCTGCGCCTGACTGCCGAGGGGGAGCAGTTCCTGGCTTACGCCAGTACTGCGCTGCAGAGCCTGGAAGAAGGGCGACAGGCGCTGGCCGGCGGCAAGAGCGCGATCAGTGGTGTGCTGCAGCTGTCGGCACCGTCGGATTTCGGGCGCAACGTGTTGCTGCCCTGGCTCGACGCATTCCAGCGCGAGCACCCGCAGCTGAGCCTGCGCCTGCTGCTCAGCGATCGCGTCACCGACCTGTTCCGCCAACCGGTGGACATCGCCCTGCGCTACGGTGAGCCGGAGGACTCCAGCCTGGTGGCGCTGCCCGTGGCCGCCACCAACCGCCGCGTGCTGTGTGCCGCGCCGAGCTACTTCGCCGCCCACGGTCGCCCGCTGCAGCCGGACGATCTGGCCGACCACAACTGCCTGCTGTACATGCTCGGTGGCCGCGTGCACGAGCGTTGGGCATTCAGCGAAGGGCGGCGCACGGTGAGCGTGACCGTGGCCGGCAACCGTGTCAGCGACGATGCCGATGTGGTGCGGCGCTGGGCCGTGGCGGGGCAGGGCGTGACCTACAAGTCCTGGCTCGACGTGGCGGGCGACGTAAAGGCCGGGCGTCTGACATTGGCCCTGGACGGCTACCTCGGCGAGCCGACGCCGCTGAACCTGATCTGCGCCCATCGTGCGCAGTTGAGCAAGCCGGTGCACCTGTTGCGCGAATTCCTCCAGCAACGCTGCGCCGAGCTGCTGGCGCAGGCGCCCTGGCAGGCACGCTGAAGCCGGGGGTTTGCTGGGTGCTCGGGAGGAGGGTGGTGCAGCCTGCGTTGCCATCCATGGCAGGGTGCGGGTGAGGCGAGTGGGCGGAGCTAGCTGCGCGGCGGCGGTGTGAGCCCGCAACCCTTGAGAATGATGCGTTCGAGGTTGTCGGCGGCTTCGTCGAAGTCGGCCTTCTTCAGGCTGTTCTTGCCGGTGAAGCGGCAGATCTGGCTGGCGAAATCAGCGTAGTGCTGGGTGCTGCCCCAGAGCAGGAAGATCAGGTGCACCGGGTCGATCGGGTCCAGCTTGCCGGCGTCGATCCAGGCCTGGAACACCGCCGCACGGCCGCGGAACCAGTCGCGGTAGTCCTGGGTGAAGTGGCCGCTGAGGTGCTCGCCACCGCTGATCACTTCCATGGCGAAGATGCGCGAGGCCAGCGGCTGGTTGCGCGAGAACTCCAGCTTGGCGCGGATGTAGCTGCTCAGCGCGGCAGCCGGGTCGTCGTCGACGCTCAGGTAGTTGAAGGTCGCGTCCCACTGGTCGAGCACGTTGCTCAACACCGCCACGTACAACCCCAGCTTGCTGCTGAAGTAATAGTGCAGGTTGGCCTTGGGCAGCCCCACCGCCTGGGCGATGGTGTTCATGCTGGTGCCTTTGTAGCCATGGCGGGCAAATTGTTCTTCGGCGGCGGCGATGATCGCTTTTTCGTTCTTCTGGCGAATGCGGCCGGCCGGTTTTCCGGTACTTGGAGGGGGGGAAGCTGGAGCGGGCATGTATAGGTTCCGTACAAAAAACAACGGCAGGGTGTGAACAGATAACCCACGGCGAGTCACGAAACAACCCTCCTGCGTCAAAAACGCGTGCTGTTCAGACGATGGGTTAAAAAATGACCCGAAAACGCCAGAAAACCGACTAATCGCTCAGGTTTTTTACGCTGGAAAGTGATCACAAAGATTCGGTGCAGGCCACGTGGTACGGGCGTTCCAGCTCTATTCAGGTGTCGCTTGCGTTGGCGTGATCAGTCGATACGCCAATGCGCCATCCATTGGCCGTCCGGATCAGGTTGTAGGACTCGCGCCAGCCGCCGAGCACTTCGGCTCGGGCGTCGAGCAGCTCCCAGCTCAGGCTGGCCAGCGCCGCGCCGGCTCCCAGCGGCGTGACCTGTAGCGTGTGGAAACGACAGGCCCTGCAGCCATCGGCGAAGTACTGGTCGACGATGCCCTGAAAGTACGCGCCGATGTCGGCATGACAGGTGAACAGACGGGCCTCGCCCGCCGCATCGAAGGCCAGGTAGGGCGCGGCGTAGCGTTCGGCGATGAGCGTTCCGTCGAACGAGGCGAAGGCGTCTATGAAGGCATCGAAGAATCGCCGCATGGCGTCCTGCATGGCGTCCTGCATGGCGTGCTCCTGGGGCGGGTTCAACGGGTCGAGGCCAGGGCTTCGAGGAAACTCTCCAGCACCAGTTGCGGGCGCCGGCCCTTGCGCGTCACGGCGGCCATGTTCAGGTCATAGAAACGCGACGCCGGCTTGAGCACCCGCAGGCGCCCCTGCTGCACCCACTGTTGGGCGTAATGATCGGGCAGGTAGCCGATGTAGCGCCCGGTGAGCAGGAGGAAGGCCATGCCCTCGCGGTCCGAGGCGCTCGCCGTGCAGTTGAGCACCTGGTACTGCGCCTGGATCTCCGGCGGCAGGCGGAAGGTCGGGGCGATGGCGTCCTGGGCGTTGAGTCGGCTTTCCGAGAGTTGCTGATCGTCGACATAGAACAGCGGGTGGCCGACCGCGCAGTACAGTAGCGAGCGCTCTTCATACAGCGGCTGGTATTCCAGGCCGGACAGCGTGTGGCTCTGCGGCACCACGCCGACGTGCAGGCTGCCGTCGAGTACGCCCTGTTCCACCTCGCTCGGCGGGGTCATGCGGATCTGGATGCGCACGTCCGGACCGCGCTCCTTGAGGCGTGCCAGAGCATGGGTGATGCGCATGTGCGGCACCGTCACCAGGTTGTCGGTAAGGCCGATGTGCAGCTCGCCGCGCAACTGCTGGTGCAGGCCGTTGACCTCACCGCGGAAGCTCTCCAGCGCGCCCAGCAGCTGCAGGGTCGACTGATAAACCTCGCGGCCTTCCTCGGTCAGGGCGAAGCCGGCGCGCCCGCGCTGGCACAGGCGCAGGCCCAGGCGCTGCTCCAGGTCGCTCATTTGTTGGCTGATTGCCGAGCGGCCGATGCCGAGCACGGCTTCGGCGGCGGAGAAGCCGCCGCACTCGACGACGCTGCGGAACAGCCGCAGCAGGCGGATTTCAAAGTCGCTGACTTGTGCCAGGGGTTCGGAACGGCGCGTGCTCATTGTTTAGTTATCTTTAAACTGAAGATAAGAAAAGTTGGGTTTTAGTGACTTTATGCCCGTGGCACCTTGCACTGCAACAACGCCGTGGGCACGCGCCTGCGGCAACACCCGTTTCCCTGCCCGCGAGAGCCGCACCATGAACATGCCGCAGACCGCCACTCCATCCCTGGCCAGCCAGCTCAAGCTGGACGCGCACTGGATGCCCTTCTCCGCCAACCGCAACTTCAAGCGCGACCCGCGCCTGATCGTCGCCGCCGAAGGCAACATCCTCATCGACGACCAGGGCCGCCGCGTGTTCGACAGCCTCTCCGGCCTGTGGACCTGTGGCGCCGGCCACAGCCGCAAGGAAATCCAGGAAGCCGTGGCCAAGCAGCTCGGCACCCTCGACTACTCGCCGGGCTTCCAGTACGGCCACCCGCTGTCGTTCAAGCTGGCGGAGAAGATTGCCGACCTGCTGCCGGGCGAGCTCAACCACGTGTTCTTCACCGGCTCCGGCTCCGAGTGTGCCGACACCGCGGTGAAGATGGCCAAGGCCTACTGGCGTCTGAAGGGCCAACCGGCCAAGACCAAGTTCATCGGTCGCGCCCGTGGCTACCACGGCGTGAACATCGCCGGCACCGCCCTGGGCGGTATCGGTGGCAACCGCAAGATGTACGGCCAACTGATGGACGCCGACCACCTGCCGCACACCCTGCAGCCGGGCATGGCCTTTACCAAGGGCATGGCCGAGACTGGCGGCGTAGAGCTGGCCAACGAGCTGCTCAAGCTGATCGAGCTGCACGATGCCTCCAACATCGCCGCTGTCATCGTCGAGCCACTGTCCGGTTCCGCCGGCGCGCTGATTCCGCCGAAGGGCTACCTGGAGCGCCTGCGTGAGATCTGCACCCAGCACAACATCCTGCTGATCTTCGACGAAGTGATCACCGGCTTCGGCCGCATGGGCAAGTGGAGCGGCGCGGAATACTTCGGCGTCACCCCGGACATCCTCAACGCCGCCAAGCAGATCACCAACGGTGCCATCCCGCTGGGTGCGGTGGTGGCCTCCAAGGAGATCTACGACACCTTCATGCACCAGGCCATCCCTGAGCACATGATCGAGTTCACCCACGGCTACACCTACTCGGCGCACCCGGTCGCCTGCGCCGCCGGCCTGGCCACCCTGGAGCTGCTGGAGAAGGACAACCTGATCCAGCAGTCCGCCGACCTCGCGCCGCACTTCGAGAACGTTCTGCACGGCCTCAAGGGCAGCAAGCACGTCATCGACATCCGCAACTGCGGCCTGGTCGGTGCCCTGCAACTGGCCCCGCGTGACGGCGACCCGAGCATCCGCCCGTTCGAAACCGGCATGGCCCTGTGGAAAGCCGGCTTCTATGTGCGCTTCGGTGGCGACACCCTGCAGTTCGGGCCGACCTTCAACACCAAGCCGGAAGAACTCGACCGCCTGTTCGACGCCGTCGGCGAAACCCTCGGCAAGATCGACTGAGAAGATTCAACGTAGGGTGGATGACGCGTTGTTCATCCACCACAGGCTCGAACGGTGGAAGCGTTATCCACCGTACACAGCCTAGCCACACCGAATTCAAGCACTGCACGGCCTGCCCCTCTCCCCCGGGAGAGGGCTGGGGTGAGGGAAAGCCCTCCCAGGCCAACGAACACAGTCTTTCAAGAGAGATGACCATGAGCACCATCCCGCACCTGATCAATGGCGAGCGCATCGCCGGCACCGGCCGTACCACCGACGTTTTCAACCCGTCCACCGGCACCGCCACCGGCAAGGTCGCCCTGGCCGACCGCGCCACCGTGCAGCAGGCCATCGACGTGGCCAAGGCCGCTTTTCCGGCCTGGCGCAACACCCCGGCGGCCAAGCGCGCCCAGGTGATGTTCCGCTTCAAGCAACTGCTGGAGCAGAACGAAACGCGCATCGCCGAACTGATTAGCCAGGAACACGGCAAGACCCTCGAAGACGCCGCCGGTGAACTCAAGCGTGGCATTGAGAACGTCGAGTTCGCCTGCGCCGCACCGGAAATCCTCAAGGGCGAGTACAGCCGCAACGTCGGCCCGAACATCGACGCCTGGAGCGACTTCCAGCCGCTGGGCGTTGTAGCCGGCATCACCCCGTTCAACTTCCCGGCCATGGTGCCGCTGTGGATGTACCCGCTGGCCATCGTCTGCGGCAACTGCTTCATCCTCAAGCCGTCCGAGCGTGACCCGAGCTCGACCCTGCTGATCGCCGAACTGCTGATCGAAGCCGGCCTGCCCAAGGGCGTGCTGAGCGTGGTGCACGGTGACAAGGAAGCGGTCGACGCGCTGATCGAAGCGCCGGAAGTCAAAGCCCTGAGCTTCGTCGGCTCGACGCCGATCGCCGAATACATCTACAGCGAAGGCACCAAGCGCGGCAAGCGCGTGCAGGCCCTGGGTGGCGCGAAGAACCACGCCGTGCTGATGCCCGACGCCGACCTCGACAACGCCGTCAGCGCCCTGATGGGCGCGGCCTACGGCTCCTGCGGCGAGCGCTGCATGGCTATTTCGGTGGCCGTGTGCGTGGGCGATCAGATCGCCGACGCGCTGGTGCAGAAGCTGGTGCCGCAGATCAAGGCGCTGAAGATCGGCGCCGGTACCCAGTGTGGCCTGGACATGGGCCCGCTGGTCACCGCTGCCGCGCGTGACAAGGTCACCGGCTACATCGACGCCGGCGTCGCCGCCGGTGCCGAACTGCTGGTCGACGGCCGCAACTACAGCGTCGCCGGCAACGAGAATGGCTACTTCGTCGGCGGCACGCTGTTCGACAAGGTCAGCAACGAGATGAGCATCTACACCGACGAGATCTTCGGCCCGGTGCTGTGCATCGTCCGCGTCGCCAGCCTGGAAGCGGCCATGCAGCTGATCAACGATCACGAGTACGGCAACGGCACCTGCATCTTCACCCGCGACGGTGAAGCGGCGCGCCTGTTCTGCGACGAGATCGAGGTCGGCATGGTCGGCGTCAACGTGCCGCTGCCGGTGCCGGTCAGCTACCACAGCTTCGGCGGCTGGAAGCGCTCGCTGTTCGGCGACCTGCACGCTTACGGCCCGGACGGCGTGCGCTTCTACACGCGGCGCAAGGCCATTACCCAGCGCTGGCCGCAACGCGCCAGCCACGAGGCGGCGCAATTCGCCTTCCCGAGTAACGGTTGAGCAAACCCCGAGGGCTGGTCGCAAGACCGGCCCTTTTTGCTATGCATAACCTTTAGGAGCCAGCTTGCTGGCGAGGCTTTCCGGTCAGACGGATCGCCAGCAAGCTGGCTCCTACAAAAAGCGTTACGCCACAAATCCTGCCGCGCGGGCGCGGCATTGGTGCAGTAACTCGCTGGCGCGCTGCCAGTGGGAGTCGGCACCCCTTGGGTGAGCGGGTTCACGGTTTTCGTGACCCGGTAACCCGCTGTCCCAAGGGCAGCCCACTTCACACTCAAATGAAGAGGACACCCTTGCGATGAGCAAACCCCTGATCGGCCTTCCCCTGTGCCGCTGGCAGCTGACCGACCGTGACATCGGCTGGTTCCACTTGGTGGGCGAGAAATACATTCAGGCCGTCACCGGCTTCGGCGCCTTCCCGCTGATGATCCCGGCCTTCGGCGACGAGCTGGACATGGACACCGTGCTCGATAACGTCTCCGGCATCCTGTTCGGTGGCTCCCTTTCCAACGTACACCCCAGCTTCTACGGCGACGACCACCCCGGCCTGGGTCTGGCCGACAAACCCCGCGACGCCACCGTATTGCGCCTGATGCGCGCCTGCATCGACCGCGGCATTCCCTTCCTCGGCATCTGCCGCGGCGTACAGGAACTCAACGTGCTCTACGGCGGCACCCTGCACCGCGAAGTGCACCTGGTGCCCGGTAGCCTCGACCACCGCGAGATCAAGGACGTACCCGACGACGTGGCCTACGGCCCGATCCACGGCGTGACCCTCACCGAAGGCGGTGTGCTGCACCAACTGCTTGGCGAGCGCGAACTGCGCGTCAACTCCCTTCACGGCCAGGGCATCGACCGCCTTGGCGAAGGGCTACAGGTGGAAGCGGTGGCCGAGGACGGCCAGATCGAAGCCGTCAGCGTGATCGGCGCCAAGGCGTTTGCCGTCGGCGTGCAGTGGCACCCGGAGTATCGCTATTGGGAGAAGGACGATTACAACGCGCTGATTGGAGCGTTCCATGAGGCGGCTAGGGAGTATCAGGCGAGCAAGCTGGTTAAGCGCAGAGAGGCAGTAGAAGCCTGAGTCGAACTGCGAATAAAAAGGCCCGCCCAATGACGGGCTGTTTATTTATGTATTGTCTTTCGATCTTACTGGGGTTAGCTCTAGAGTTGCCTGTTCTTCTAAAAACTTTCGAAGCGGTGAGCCAGTTTTGTATGGGACCTGGCTAGATGGGACCACTTTTGATGCGGGCTCAACGTGAGCTTTCTGGTCGTCAAAGAAGATGTGAGGTCTTAGCGCTTTTAAGACCTTGTCTTTCGCGAGTCCTCCCAGGAAAAAAGCTTGGTCAACATAGACATTCCATTTTCTGAGTGTCTTTATTACGCGTACGTGCGCGGGGCTATTTCTTGCGGTAACAATTGATATCTTGATAGGTGATTTTTCTGAGCCGATCTTGTTGTGGATCGTTGAAAGTACTCGTATGAGCTTTGCGAATGGTCCATCTTTAAGTTCAATATCTTCATTTTGCAATTCATTGCTCTGAAACTGATCCATGCCTTTGGTTTTGTATATGTACTCTGAGTCTTCCGAGAATATGACGGCATCGGCGTCGAAGGCGAATCTTATTCTTTCTTCGACGGGCAGATAATCTGAGGGTGGGTCATATATTGTTGCGGCGGCGCATTGTTCAGTATCAATCGCGGTTTGAACATCTTCAGCGTGTTTGGTTAGTAGGAGGTCGACATCAAATGCTTGAAGAAATGGAGCTAGAGATTCTCCGCCTGAGAATGCGGATCTTGTTATGTCCAGTTTGTAGTGTTTGATTGAGTGGTGTATGCGAAGTCCTGTGTCGGGTGAATTTTTTGACATGACTATGACTTCTACGAGTCTTTGATTTGGCTCGGATGCATACTTGTTTAACTTTAAGAGGGCTTCTACTAGGTAGTATGCTGCGCCTTTTTCTAGAACTAGGTCTTCGTGCTCGAGCTGATATTTCCTGTACTCATCAACAGAGCCTGTTTCAAATATGGTGTTTTCTTTTTCTAAGTCGAATAGGGCTCGGGAGGATACGCCGATCACCAGAGTGTTCTTAAAGTCTATAGCCATAATTCCTCAGATGTTTATGTAATGTGCTGCTTAAAAATTAACTTTCGACATAGATGCTTGCAGGGTGAATAACGCTTTACTTTTCAAGTATCGTAGCGCAACGCGACTTCTGTTGGTTTCGGTACCATGTTTTTCGCCTTTATGGCGAATTACTTTCTCTTTGCTTGTGCAAAGAGAAAGTAACCAAAGAGAAAGCACCCCCGACATCCGGGTCTCGCTACGCGAGACTCCCTTCGTTCCATCATTGCTCCTGGGGCTCGCCGCGAAGGGCCATCCTTGGCCCATCGCGTCTCTCGCGGCATCCATGCCGCTCAACCCCTTACGCAACGATTCCACTCAGCCTCCTGACGGGACCTGGTTGCGGCCCGATCTTTTGGTTTGCGATGGATGATTTGCAGGGGCTTTGGCGTTTCGTCATTCCCGCGCAGGCGGGAATCCAGAGGGCGCGCACTGGGTTCCCGCCTGCGCGGGAACGACGGTGGTTGCTTGTGCGAGGCATACCGACAACGCTGAGCGGCTTGAGGCGCGGAGTCTGCATGCGCGCAAACTCCCCGTCAGTAGGCCGAGCGGAGGTGCTGCGTAGGGGGACGAGCCGCATGGATGCGGCGAGAGGCTTAAAGGGCCATGGATGGCCCTTGTAAGCCGGCCCACGGAGCGACACCGGAGGGAGGGAAGTCGAGCGCAGCGAGACCCGTATGCCGGGGTGTGTTTCTTTGCTTACTCTTCTTTGCACAAGCAAAGAAAGTGAGTCGCCCAGCAGGGCGAAACCATGCTGCCAGCCACCTTCAGCAATTAGCCAGCGCACACTGAGAGGTTGGTGAGGAATCGCGGCATCAATGACCAAGGCGCATCCTTGCAGTCGATGTTTCGACCTTACTGCGATGGCTCCCACGTTTTGCACGGGAACCCCTCCGAGGGCGCTCAGCGTCCCACAGACGCGAAGCGTCTGTAGCTGCACACCTACGCAGAGCGTGGGAGCGATCAAGTTGATCAGAGTCGTGCATGCTCATGCCGCAGCTTCAGGCGTTGATAGAAGGTCTTCGAATGCCGGATCGAGCCCGAAGTCGAGCAGCTTCGGATGCTTCGTGATGTATTCCCACACCTCACGGCTGCTGTTCAGCGGCGCATGCCCATAGACCTTGTCCAGCGCCTTCAGTGTGGTGGTGACCAGCTGGTTCTTGCAGTACAGGCGAATGCTTTCCGAGGCGGCATGCCGCTCCTGCTGCAGCTCTGCGATGATCCACAGCGCCGGGCGCCACCAGTCGTAGGCGAAGTCGCAATGCTTGATCACCGTGGCGGAGGATTCGCGCTGGGCGAGCATGGCGAAGAAGTTGAGGATGTTGTCGAGCATCAGCCGGTCGGCGCGATCGGCGTGGATGATCTGTTGGTCGTCCAAGTTCTGCTTTTCCGCATCCAGCGCGTGCAGGGTTTGTGCGCTGGCTGGCGGAAAGGGCAACTGCTCCACGGCGAACAGCCGGCTGGCCAGGTACTCGGCGTATTCACGGTGCTGGATGCCCGCGAGCAATGCGCGAAAGGCGCCGTCTTTCACTTGCTGGAACTCCAGGCTGGTGAAGGTCTGGAACAGTTCGAAGATGGACCGCTCGATCTCCTCGCGCCGGGCGATGCGCGACTCTTCCGCCTGGAACGCCAGGGTGATGATCACGCCGCCGAACGCCAGAGCGGTGAACAGCACGTTGAGGCCGTTGTACACCGGCTCGAACGGCTCGCTGAAGGTGTCGCTGGGAATCAGGTAGCGCGCGATCGGGTAGGCCATCACCCAGATCAGCACAATCAGGAACATGGTCAGACCGGCAAGCTTGATCGGTCGGGAAATACTCATGCGGATGGGGCTCCTTTCATCCTTGAACAGAGCCCTGACCATACTGCCGATTGCTGGCCAAGCGCCATCCCCAACAAGTGGAAAACTGTTGTGCCGTTTCGCCGCACGGAGCGATGGGGCTAATTCTCTGTCCGCGCGCCCAAGAAAAAGCCCCGCAGGTGCGGGGCTTCGATAGTTTCCACGCGTGGCGTGGGAGCGCTCAGCTTCAGTCAACGCCGGGAAACGAATCCACGTACTTGATGGTGAAGTCGGGGAAGGAGTCGACGATCTGGATTTTGTAGTCAGGGAAGCTGTCGACGGTTTTCCATCTGCCGGCCGAGTCCGGGAAGGCGTCGACCCGTTTGACCCTCAGGTCCGGGAACGAGTCCACCACCTTCACCTTGTAGTCGGGAAAGCTGTCGACGAATTTTATGTTGCCATAGACCTTCGAGACATCGACCGTGGTATCGGCCAGGGCTGGGAATGAGCCTAGGAGCAGCAGGGCACACAGCAGGGTTTTGCGCATGAACGCTTCCTTGATCGGAGTGAGTGCATTCTGGGGTGGTGCGTATGGCAACGGTCAATCGGTGAAGGCAAGCCCGTGGGGGCGGGGCTTGTGTGGGGCTACCAGCGACCGCGGTCGTAGCGATCTCGGTCATGGCGGTCGTAGCGATCGTGGCGGTGATGACGATCACGCTCACGCCAGTGGCCGTGGCGGGGCGGTGGGTAGTAGGCGCGGTAGTAGACCGGTGCCGGGCGGTAATAGACCGGGCGCGTCTCGTGGTACACCGGCTGTGGCGGCGGGTAGTACGCCACGGGTGGTGGAGGCGGCGGTGGATAGTAGGCGGGTGGCGGCGCATAGACGGGCTGCGGGCGGCTCTGGCTGACGATGACACCGCCAACCACGGCGCCGATCACCGCGCCGGCGATGGCGGCATTACGGTCGGAGGCCTCGACAGGTTCCTGGCCAACCAACGCCAGGCCGGCGACCAGGGCAGTGACTAGGGGGATACGCGCAAGCATGATCGAAACTCCTGTGGTACCGGTCTTTCCCGGTTATTCACTTCGACCATTTGCCGTTCCCGGCATCGCGCAGGGCAGTGTAAATCCTGTGTAAACGCAGCCGGGCACGACGCCGCAGGCTGGGGTGACAGCGGCGCAATCGGCCTGCGACAGCCGCCAAGCTGTGACCGAGGTGGCGCTGCGGGCCAAGAAAACTCCCATTCGTCACAGGTTTATTGTTAGTTTTAGGACACAGCCCGGAGCGGATGGTTGTTCTACTCATGGATTGTTGGAACTGGCTAGCTCGCGCCCTTGTGCGCTCGACAAGGCTTCGCACGGAGGCCCTCTGTCTGTTTCGCCCGCGTTTGTGGCAGCACCCGGCCCGCCGCTGGTTGCTGATCACCCTGTGTGGGCTGTGCTTGGCCGGTTGCGCGCGGCATCAGTCCCACGAGTCGATCATCGGCAACAAGAGCCCGGTGAAGGCCAGCGAATTCTTCCAGACCCACTCCGACCGCATGGCCACCATCGGCATGCGCAACAACCTCAACAGCCTCTACCGCCTGATGGACAAGCTCTACCGGCGCAATCCGCGCGAGTGGCGAAAGACCGGCCTGGAGAGCAGTGAGGCGGCGCAGCATGAAGTACAGATGGCCATCGAGCAGAACAAGCCGCTGGACGAGCTGGGCGGGCGCAAGGACGTGGCGGCGCTGAGCTATGCGCTGAGCCCGGACTACAAGGGCGATCGAGTCGGTGCCTTCATCTATTCCCTAGGCAGCATGCTGGTCACCGCCCACGGTGGGCGCACCGAGTTCTACATGACCGACGAGCTGGACGCGAAATTCATCTACAACGCTGCGCGCAACATCGAGAAGGCGACCTGGATGCTCACCAGCCGTATGGATGTGCAAGGGGCGCCGTGGCTGCTGTCCAACGAGATCTCCACGGACGGGCGTAACCTCAGCTTCGCCGTGGAGTTCGGCAAGATCGTCGCGCGTCTCGATCTGCTCACCGATGTGCTCGACGAGCGTTACCGGCGCCTGAGCGTCAACTATGCGCAGAGCCTGCTGTTCCTCAACTTCCTGCCGGTGCAGTAGCGCCGCGCAGGCATGAAAAAGCCCGGCATGTGCCGGGCTTTTTCGTATCGCGGTGAGGCTCAGACCTTTTTTACGAACTCGGATTTGAGCTTCATCGCGCCGATGCCGTCGATCTTGCAGTCGATGTCGTGGTCGCCGTCGCACAGGCGGATGCCCTTGACCTTGGTGCCGACCTTGACCACCAGGGACGAGCCCTTGACCTTGAGGTCCTTGATTACGCTGACGGTGTCGCCATCCTGCAGCACGTTGCCGACTGCATCGCGGATTACCTTGTCGCCTTCGGCCGGGGTATCCGCAGTGCCATCGGCGGACCACTCGTGGGCGCATTCCGGGCAGACCAGCTGTGCGCCGTCTTCGTAGGTGTATTCGGAGTTGCATTTGGGGCAGGGTGGCAGCGTGCTCACGACGGGTACTCGCGGTCGAAAATAAAGGCCGCAGATTGTATAGGGTTTTGTCGTCGCGCGCCGTCGCGTGATCATCCGAGCCGGCTGGCTCGCCGCTTTTCAGTCGAACCGATTCGCCAAGGCGCCGTTCCAATGTTGGGCACTGACCCATTTCGGACTGCTGGAGGCGACATGCTTTTCCCCGATCTTCGCGGCGTATCCCTCTGGACCATCGGCAAGCGCACGGTGACCGAGTTCATTGATGATGAGTTGCCCACCTACGCCTCGGCGCTGGCGTTTCAGCTGTTCTTCTCGCTGTTCCCGTTCCTGCTGTTCCTGATCGCCATCATCAGCGTGCTCGACATGCAGCCGTTCTTCGACTGGCTGCGCGAGCAAGCAGCGCTGGTGTTACCGCAGGCGGCGATGGAGCTGGTCGACCCGATTATCTCCCAGTTGCAGACGCAGAAGGCCGGTCTGTTCTCCATGGGTATCGTGCTGGCGCTGTGGACGGCCTCGGCGGCGGTGCGCTCGACCATGGCGGCGATGAACAAGGCGTACGGCGTGGAGGACGCGCGCCCGGCCTGGAAGCGCATTCCGCTGTCGGTGCTCTACACCGTGGCGGTGGCGGGGCTGCTGCTGACCGCGGCGGCGCTGATGGTCACCGGGCCGCAGGCGATGAACTGGCTGGCGCAGCAGGTCGGCCTTGAGCAGGTGGTGGTGGTGCTGTGGACCTGGCTGCGCTGGCCGGTGGCGGTGGTCATGCTGATCGCGGTGGTGGCCGCCGTGTACTACCTGGCGCCGGACGTGAAGCAGGAGTTCCGCTTCATCACCCCCGGCTCGGTGCTGGCGGTGGCGGTGTGGATCATTGCCTCGCTGGGCTTCGGCTTCTACGCGCAGAATTTCGCCAACTACAACGCCACCTACGGCAGCATCGGCGCGATCATCATCTTCCTGCTCTACCTGTACATTTCCTCGGCGGTGCTGCTGTTCGGCGCCGAATTGAATGCGGTGATCGAGCATCACGCGCGTGAAGGCAAGGACCCGGGCGAAAAGGTGGCCTCGGCCTGAGGCGATCTGAGCCTACGGGACTGGCGTGAGGTAGGGTGAAGCGCGCTCGGGCCAGTTCAGCGTGCCGTCATCGCTGAAACGCACGGTGCCGAACAGGCCGTTGGCCAGTTTGCCGCTGACCCGATAGGGCAGGCCTTCACCCTGCTGATACCCTGCGGCGGCCCAGGCCTGGCGCATGGCAGCCAGCGCGGTGATGCTCACCGGCACACGAATCAGCGCCTCGCCGAAGCGCGGCACGTGACCGGCCTGAGGACTGACGCCGCTGGCCAGGGAGCGGTGGTTGACCTCCAGGTCCAATGCCACACCGTTGTAGGTAATGGCGCTTTCATTCGGGTTCTGCACGCGTAGCACGGCTGCGAAGCGCACCTCCAGGCCTTGCCCGGGGAGCGGTTCGAGGCCGGTCAGTTCGACGCGTACGGGGTCGCGAGGTGTCAGGGTGCTGCAGCCGCTCACGACGAGCAGGGCGCCGAGCAGGCCGGCGGTGACGAGCCGTTGGGAAGGGAGCATGGGCACGAGTCCATTGGTGGCCGAGTACACCATTACAGACCGCAAGCGGTGGTGAATGTCGCCAGCGGTTGTGCTCACACCGGTTTGCAGTGAGTGAGGGTGGGTCTGTAGCGGGTGGTTGCCGCTGAAAGCGAGGCTGCCCACGTGAGGTATGGCGCTGGCGGAAGCGAGCGGTAGGCAGTCCGAGCACTAAATCGCAGCCAAAAAAAGACCCGGCAAAAAGCCGGGTCAATAACCGTGATTAGCCTGATGAGGAGATAATCTGAAGAGCCGACTGCGTGGCCTTCCAGCTTATCGACTGATCTCGCGACCAGTTGGGGTAATAATAACAATTCTCATTTTAACGTCAACACCTTTTTGAGAATTATTTTCGATTGGCTCGCATTTCTACCCTGAAAACGACAACCCCGGCACGTGGCCGGGGTTGTCGGTATAGGGCTGGAGGTCACGCCGGCTCGCGGTTTACGCGCAATTGGGTGACTTCCTTGTTCAGCAGGTCGATGCGGCGCGCCATGCTCTCGATCAGGCTATGGGCGATGCGCGGGTTGCTCTGCATCAGGCTGAGGAACTGGTCCTTGGGGATCACCATGACCGTGCACGGCTCGCTGGCGATCACCGTGGCGCTGCGTTTCTCGCGGGTGAACACGGCCATGGCGCCGAAAATCTCGTCCTTCTGCACGTCGCCGACCTTCTGCCCATCGACATGCGCTTCGGCGTGGCCTTCGATGATCACGAACACGTGATCGGCTTCGTCGCCCTGCTGGATCAGCTCCTCACCAGCGGCGAAGTGCTGGAAGCCGGTGGCAGGGCGGATTTCCGGTTGCTTCAGGCGCGCCAGGGCGTCCGAGAGCAGGGCGGTATGGCCGATCAGGTACTGGATGAACAG
This sequence comes from Pseudomonas sp. PDM14, assembly GCF_014851905.1. Classification (NCBI taxonomy): domain Bacteria; kingdom Pseudomonadati; phylum Pseudomonadota; class Gammaproteobacteria; order Pseudomonadales; family Pseudomonadaceae; genus Pseudomonas; species Pseudomonas sp. PDM14. Next base: position 436,813 of record NZ_JACVAQ010000003.1, read on the forward strand.
TTCCTGGCGTTGTTCGCTGCCGTAGATGTGCTTGAACACCTCGGTGCGCGTGTAGGGCACCAGGGTCAGCGCTTCTTCGCTGCTGTAACGGCAGCTCGGCAGGTCGATACCCTGGCGCAATCCGACCAGGTCCCCCTCCTGCAGATAGAACAGCGGGCGGTCATCGACCTGGGCATGCAGCAGGCCGCTTTCGATGACGTACAGCTGGTTGCCGGGAAGAATCTTCGCCAGATCCTCGACCTGTTCAAGACGCAGGGGCGCGCCGCTGGGCTGCATACCATCGAGCAACTGGTTAGGGATGCTCTGCAGACGTTGGATCAGCTGATCGGCGTAGGCCGGTTGCTCCCCGAGTAGGTACATGACAGTAATTCCTTGAACTGGCTGGGCTGACGATAGGGCAAGGTCGCCCCCTTCAACAATATGTTGCGCCAGGGGGGTAGGTAAATCCCGGCGCATGGAGGTTGTGAGCTAGCTCTTGTTGCTTGTGCCCAGGGAGTCAACCTTGCCGTTGAGCTCGGCCTTGTGCGCTGGGGGCAGCTCGCTCCAGTGTACATCCAGCAGCGCCCCTTCAATGGCATAGAGCAGCACCTTGGAGGCACGGAAACCGCGTGCGCGAACGGCGCGATAGGCGTCCACGGCGCCCAGGCGGCGCAGGTCGTTGGCACTGTGAATGCCCACGGCATGCAGCCATTGCGACGACGTCTTGCCCAGGTTCTTCAGGTGTTGCAGTTCATCATTCATGGCGCCTCCTTGCGTTGCTGCGCAGCTGCCGATGAAAAGATCAGGGACGACCTGCGACGAAGTGTAGCGGCCATCGCACAAAACGCTGTTGCTGTCCGTCAGGCCAGGCGGCTTCGAGTGCGGGCAGCAGGTCGATCAGTGGGTCGCGGCCGCTGGCCTTTTCCAGGCGTTGTACGGCGGACCAGGTGCTCAGGTAGCCGAGCAACTGGGGGCGGTCCCACTGCAGTTCGATGGCGAACGGCGGCAGTTCGATCTGGGCGAATGGTACCTGCAGGTCGCTATAGCCGGCGTCGACGCTGGTGCGGCCTTCGGGCCAGTAGCCGTCCAGCGTGCCGTAATAGAACTCTTCGAGTACCGCATCCACCTGTGCGTCGACTCGCAACAGGCTGTAGCACCAGGCACAGAACAGCCCACCCGGCCTGAGCAGGCGCGCCACCTCGCGGAAGAACACCGGGGTGGCGAACCAGTGCAGCGCCTGGCCGACGACGATCAGGTCGAGGCTGGCGTCCGCCAGCGGTTGTGCTTCGGCGGTGGCGGCGAAGCTGGATACGCCCTGCAGGTCCTTGGCGGCGAGCAGCTGTTCGGGGCTGCCGTCGCAGGCCAGCACCTGCTCGAAGTGCTCAAGCAGCGGTGCGCTGGCCTGGCCATTGCCACAGGCGATGTCCAGCGCGCGCTGACGGCCGGGGCTGTTGGCCGCCAGCCAGGTGAAAAGAGCGGAAGGGTATTGCGGACGGAAACTGGCGTAGGCACCGGCGCGGGCGCCGAACAGGCGGGTGATTTCACTCATTGATAAGCGGTACTCATCGGGTGCGATAGCGCATGCGGGTACCGAAATTGAGCGACATCAGTACCTCGTCGGCGCTGATGTCCGCAGGGAAATAGGCGCCGGAGATCTGCGCGTGGGCGATGCTGGCCCCTTCCATGTTGGCTTCGCGCAGATCCAGGCCGCGCAGGTCGGTGCCGCGGAAATAGGCGTCGCTGAAGTCGATGCCCTCGGCGTCCAGCAAACGCAGGTCGAGACCACGGAAGTCGCCACCGCTGAGGTCGATGGGGCCATCGGCCGGGCGCTGGCTGTTGAAGCCCTTGATATCTTCGTTGTGCAGTAGCCGATACAGCGGATCGTCGAGCTGACGTGGTTGGCTCATGAGTTACCTCCGGGTAAGGCTCGCCGCAAGTATAGAAGCTGCCTGCGAGCCTGCCCGGAAGCGCGTGTTCAGAGGCCTGGCAGGCGCTGGCGAATGCTGCCGACCAGGTTGTCGAGGCTGGCGGCGTCATGGGTGTCGATGCGCTTGCTGTGGGCCTGTTCATCGGCGTCCAGCACTTCGCGGCTGGCCTGCTGCGCCTCGATGACCTCGAGGGTGGCGTCCGACGGGTCATTGCCATCGACCTGGCGCTGCTGCAGCCAGCTGGCGATGACCGCCTGCGGCGCCTGGCAGTCGAGGATCAGGAACGGTGCGCCATTGTGTTCGGCAACCTGCCAGGCGGCGGCGCGCTGATCGCGCTTGAGGTAGGCCGCGTCGAGCACCACAGGGAAGCCGGCGTGCAGGCAGCTTTCCGCCAACTGGTGCAGGCGCTGGTAAGTGGCCGCGCTGGCCTCCGCGTTGTAGATGCCGCTGTTCAGGTTGCCTTTCGCTGTCTCCGGCTGCTCACCAAACAGGCGCTTGCGTTCCACGTCCGAGCGCAGGCGGATGGCGCCCAGTGCTTCGACCAGGCGCAGTGCCACCTGGCTCTTGCCGACAGCGGAAACGCCGCTGGTGATGGCCAGGAAGGGCGTGGGGATGGCGCTGTAACTTTCCGCCAGGTTGGCGTAGTTGCGGTACTGGCGCAGGGTGGCGGCTTTCTCCACGGCATCGCTCTGGTGGGCGAGGCTGAACAGCGCGACCTTGGCCCGCACCAGGGCGCGGTGAGTTTTGTAAAGATTGAGCAGTTCCAGGGCATCGTAGTCACCGCTGCGCTCCAGCCAGGCGCTGATGAAGCGTCGCGACAGCACCTTGAGGCCGCGGTCTTCCAGGTCCATGGCGAGGAAGGCGGCATCCAGGGCAATGTCGATCAGACGGAATTCTTCGTTGAATTCGATGCAGTCGAACAGCACGACTTTGCCGTCGAGCAGGGTGGCGTTGCCCAGATGAATGTCGCCGTGGCACTCGCGAATCGCGCCGGCTTCAGCGCGCCGCGCCAGCAGTGGCTCCAGGCGGGCGATGCTGGCTTCTACCCAGGCATCCAGGGCATCAAGCTGGCGAAGGTCGGCGGCATCGGACAGCAACGGGCGGATTTGCACGAAGTTCTGCCGCATTGGCGCGACGATGGCTTGCGGCGCGCTCAGCGGATGATCGGCGGCGACCGCAGGGGTTCGGCCGTGGAAGTCGGCGATCTGCTGGGCCAGGGCATCGATATGCGCCGGGGTCAGCTCGCCGCGCGATTGCACTTCGCTGAGCAGTTGGCTCTGCGGGAACTGGCGCATCTTCAGCACGTACTCGATGGCCGCGCCTTCGCCGTCCAGCTGCGGGGCGCTCTCGCTGCCGGTGATCGGCAGTACGCCCAGGTACAGGCCTTCGGTCAGGCGCTGGTTGAGACGTAGCTCTTCGCCGCAGAAGTGCTGGCGCTTGCCCAGGTCGGTGAAGTCGAGGAAGCCGAAGTTGACCGGCTTCTTGATCTTGTAGGCGAAGGGGCCGGTGAGCAGCACCCAGGAGATGTGCGTCTCAATGACCTGGAATCCTTCCACCGGGTGGGGATAGAGGGCCGGGTTCTGCAGGGCGGCAATCAGGGCTTGGCTCACGGTCTTTCCTTGCGCGTCTGGTATCGATAAGAGGCGGCATTATGGCCGCTGTGAGGCGCTCTGCAAACCGCCGGGGCGCGCCTGTCCGCCATAGGCAAAGTGCGTATAATGCCGCGCCATGACTCGCTCCCGAACCCCGCGCAAAAGCGCCAAGCGCCGCTCCGGTGCTTCCCGTCCCTGGCTTGGCTGGGCTCTCAAACTCGCATTGGTGGGCCTGGTGGTCCTGGCCGGCTTCGCCGTGTACCTGGACGCCGTGGTGCAGGAGAAATTCTCCGGCAAGCGCTGGACCGTGCCGGCCAAGGTCTATGCCCGCCCACTTGAGCTGTTCGTCGGCCAGAAGCTGGCCAAGCAGGATTTCCTCACCGAACTGGATGCGCTGGGCTATCGCCGCGAAAGCGCGGCAGACGGCCCTGGCGCCTCGGTGGTCAACGGCAACCAGATCGACCTGCACACCCGTGGTTTCCAGTTCTATGAAGGTGCCGAGCCTGCGCAGCGGCTGCGGGTGCGCTTCTCCGGTGATTTCGTCGCCGGCCTGACCCAGGCCAACGGCAGCAAGCTGGACGTGGCACGCATGGAACCGTTGCTGATCGGCGGCCTGTACCCGGCGCATCACGAGGACCGCATTCTGATCAAGCTGGATCAGGTGCCGCCCTATCTGGTCGAAACCCTGGTGGCGGTGGAGGATCGCGAGTTCTTCAACCACTTCGGCGTGTCGCCCAAGGGCATTGCCCGCGCGGTGTGGATCAACGCCAGCACCGGCCAGCTGCGCCAGGGCGGCAGTACGCTGACCCAGCAGTTGGTGAAGAACTTCTACCTGACCAGTGAGCGCAGCCTCACCCGCAAGGCCACCGAGGCCATGATGGCGGTGCTGCTGGAGCTGCACTACGAGAAGACGGAAATCCTCGAGGCGTACCTCAACGAGGTGTTCCTCGGCCAGGACGGCCAGCGCGCGGTACATGGTTTCGGCCTGGCCAGCCAGTACTTCTTCAGCCAGCCGCTGGCCGAGCTCAAGCTGCATCAGGTAGCGCTGCTGGTCGGCATGGTCAAGGGGCCGACCTACTACAACCCGCGGCGCTTCCCGGAACGTGCCCTGGAACGGCGTAATCTGGTGCTCGGGCTGCTGGCGCAGCAGGGAATCGTCACCCAGGCCGAGGCCGAGGCGGCGCAGCAGAAACCGCTTGGCGTGACCAAGCGCGGCAGCCTGGCCGACAGTTCCTATCCGGCGTTCCTTGACCTGGTCAAACGCCAGCTACGCCAGGATTACCGCGACGAGGACCTCACCGAAGAAGGCCTGCGCATCTTCACCAGCTTCGACCCGATTCTGCAGCTCAAGTCCGAAGCCGCGCTGAGTGAAACGCTCAAGCGTCTCGGCGACCGCAAGGGCGTGGATGAGGTCGAGGCCGCGATGGTCGTGACCAATCCGGAGAATGGCGAGATTCAGGCCATGCTCGGCAGTCGCCAGCCGCGTTTCGCCGGCTTCAACCGTGCGCTGGATGCGGTACGGCCGATCGGCTCGCTGATCAAGCCTGCGGTGTACCTCACCGCGCTGGAGCGCCCGAGCCAGTACACGCTGACCAGTTGGCTGACTGACGAGCCGTTCTCGGTGAAAGGCCAGGATGGGCAGGTCTGGAGCCCGCAGAACTACGATCACAAGTCCCACGGCACCATTTACCTGTACGAAGGCCTGGCCAACTCCTACAACCTGTCCACCGCCAAGCTGGGCCTGGAACTGGGGGTGCCGAATGTGCTGAAGACGCTGTCGCGCCTTGGCGTGGATCGCGAGTGGCCGGCCTATCCGTCGATGCTGCTGGGCGCCGGCGCGTTGAGCCCTATGGAAGTGGCGACGGTCTACCAGACCCTGGCCAACGGTGGATTCAATACGCCGCTGCGTGGTATTCGCAGTGTGCTGACGGCCGAAGGGCAACCGCTCAAGCGCTATCCGTTCCAGATCCAGCAACGTTTCGATACCGGCGCGATCTATCTGGTACAGAACGCCATGCAGCGCGTGATGCGCGAAGGCACCGGGCGGTCGGTCTACAGTCAGTTGCCACAGGCGCTGACCCTGGCCGGCAAGACCGGGACCACCAACGATTCGCGCGACAGCTGGTTCGCCGGTTTCAGCCAGGACCTGCTGGCGGTGGTGTGGCTGGGGCGTGACGACAACGGCAAGACGCCGCTGACCGGCGCGACCGGTGCGCTGCAGGTGTGGACCGGCTTCATGAAGAAGGCCGACCCGCTGCCGCTGGACATGCCGCTGCCGGATAACGTGGTCCTGGCCTGGATTGATGCTGGCAATGGCCAGGGCTCGGCGCCGGGTTGTCCGAATGCGGTACAGATGCCGTATATTCGCGGCAGCGAGCCGGTGGCGGGCACCGCCTGTGGTCAGGCGCCGGATGATTCGGTAATGGATTGGGTGCGTGGCTGGCTCGAATGAGTCGGCCAGGAGAGAGGATTCGAATGAGTAAGTGGTTGTTGTGTGCAGTGATGACCTCGGCCGTGCTGAGCGGGTGCTCCACGGTACAGCGCGGTTCGATTCCGGTGACGGACGCCAGTGGCTCCCTGCGGGACGATGAGCAGATGGAGGCCGGTGGCGGCTACCGCGCGCCGGCAACCGCTGCGCAACCGCAGAGCATGCCGCAGGATTCCGGCGTGGTAGTGATGGTGCCGGGTGGTGTCAGCTCCGCGCCGCTGGAAACCTACCCGGGCGGCAGCAGTTCATCTCCCGCGCCGCTCAGCAGTGGACCCTTGAGCACTGGCCCGATCGCCAGCTCGGGTACGTACCAGCCAAGTGTGCCGAGCATGCCTAGCGGCATTCCGTCCGGTGGTGGCCTGAGTGCCGACGAGCAGTTGGATGGTCCGGTTCTGGCGTTGCTGAGCACCGCGCAGCAACAGCAGGGCAGTGGTGACCTGAATGGCGCTTCGTCCAGTCTCGAGCGTGCCCAGCGCATCGCGCCGCGCGAGCCGCAAGTGCTCTATCGCCTGGCCGAAGTGCGCCTGGCCCAGGGCGATGCCGCCCAGGCCGAGCAGCTGGCCCGTCGCGGTTTGACCATGGCCAATGGTCGTCCGGCTCTGCAGGCCAGTCTGTGGAATCTGATCGCTCAGTCTCGCGAGCGCCAGGGTGATGCCTCTGGTGCCGCCCAGGCGCGTGAGCGGGCGCGGGTCAACCTGTAATGGATGAGCGTTTGCCCGCATTGGCCGAACAACTGCTGCTGATCGAGCGGGAGTTGCGTCGCCTGGGCTGGTGGAGTGCCACTGCGCCTGATGTCGAGGCGCTGGCCAGTCAGCAGCCATTCTGTGTCGATACCCTGTCGTTCGAGGCGTGGCTGCAATGGATCCTGCTGCCTCGGATGAAGATGCTGATCGAGACGGCGGCACCGCTGCCGGCGGCATCGGCCATTCGGGAGATGGGGGAGGAGGTCTACGGTGCGAGTGGCAAGCAGGTCGGCGTGTTGCTCGACCTGCTGGGTGGCTTTGATAGATTGATTGCTGCGGGTTAAGGCGACAGGAGGTGATTTCCTGCCTTGTGAGGCCTTAGCGGCAGTGTTCGGTAATGTTCTTCTCCGCTTCCACGATTTTTGCCTGGCGCTCCTCTTCGGTCACGCGTCGGACCTCGTTGCCCTCTTGCGTTTTCAGGCGCGGATTGTTCTTCAGCTGCGCCAGATCGGTACGGGTCTGCTCACAAAACTCTTTGCGCTCGGCTTCGGCCTTGGCCACATCTTGCTTGACCTTCTTGTCCACCGCTTCCTGCTCGGCATCTTCTTCGCTCGGAGTCGCTACGGGTTTCGCAGGAGCAGCTTTCGGCTGCGGCACATTGGTATTGATCGTGGTGGCCTCGCGGCCTTCCGGAGGCTGCGCGCCAAAGTGGGTATTGCCGTTTTCGTCTACCCATTTGTACACCTGACCGGCCATGGCGGTGGCGCTCAGCGCGAGCATAAGGCTGCCGGTGAGAATCATGCGACGCATGCTGTTTCCTTTATCTGGCTGCGGAACTTGGTGGTTACTATAACCAAAACGTGCAAAACGTCATCCTGCGCCGTGTCACAGCACTCGCTGAATATTCCGTGCCGAACGGCTTGACTTGAGCGGCGCTAATCAGAACAATCCCACGTTCGCTGTAGTGGAGTCCGCCGCAAGTGTCCTCCAGCTCAGCAAAAAAAGGCACTACCCGTGCCGACCCCCGTTACACCCGCAACGCGTTACCTCGCGCTGGGAAGGAGGGGCCCCGCAAGCTCTGGGCCATTCCGTTACTCGTTATGCCGACCTCGTAGTATCCGCGACCACAGTCGCGCTCGTCCGCTGACAGTAAAACCTAATACAAGGACCACTCGTTGACGGGTGGTAATCTGGCGTTCTAGAGGTGAACAACGTGGAGCTTTTATCCGGCGCTGAAATGGTCGTCCGCTCGCTGCGTGACGAAGGCGTGAAGTACATCTATGGGTACCCGGGCGGTGCCCTCCTGCACATCTACGATGCCCTGTTCAAAGAGCCGGAAGTGACCCATATCCTGGTTCGTCACGAGCAGGCCGCGACCCACATGGCCGACGGCTATGCCCGCGCCACCGGTAAGGCCGGCGTGGTACTGGTGACGTCTGGTCCGGGTGCGACCAATGCCATTACCGGCATAGCCACCGCTTACATGGACTCGATCCCGATGGTGATCATTTCCGGTCAGGTGCCCAGCACCGTGGTCGGTACCGATGCCTTCCAGGAAACCGACATGGTCGGTATCTCGCGTCCGATCGTGAAGCACAGCTTCATCATCAAGCATCCTTCGGAAATTCCCGAAGTGATCAAGAAGGCCTTCTACCTCGCCCAGTCCGGTCGTCCAGGCCCGGTGGTCGTGGACATTCCGAAGGACATGGGCGATCCGTCGCAGAAGTTCGAATACAGCTACCCGAAGAAGGTCAAGCTGCGCTCCTACAGCCCTGCTACCCGTGGCCATTCCGGGCAGATCCGCAAAGCTGCCGAGATGCTCCTGGCCGCCAAGCGCCCGGTGCTGTACTCCGGTGGCGGTGTGATCATGGGCGGCGCATCCGAGCCGCTCACCGAGCTGGGCAAGATGCTCAATATCCCGGTGACCAATACCCTGATGGGTCTTGGCGCCTTCCCCGGCTCCGATCGCCAGTTCATCGGCATGCTCGGCATGCACGGCAGCTACACCGCCAACCTGGCCATGCACCATGCCGACGTGATCCTCGCTGTCGGTGCACGCTTCGATGACCGCGTGATCAACGGCGAGACGGCAGCCAAGTTCTGCCCGAACGCGAAGATCATCCACATCGACATCGACCCCGCCTCGATCTCCAAGACCGTCAAGGCCGATATCCCGATCGTCGGGCCGGTCGACAGCGTGCTGACCGAGATGGTCGCGATCCTCAAGGAAATCGGCGAGACCCCGAACAAGGAAACCGTCGCCAACTGGTGGAAGCAGATCGACGAGTGGCGTGGCAGTGGCCGCCTGTTCCCCTACAACGAGGGTGACGGCAGCATCATCAAGCCGCAGAGCGTGATTGAGACCCTCAGCGACGTGACCAAGGGCGACGCCTTCATCACTTCCGACGTGGGCCAGCACCAGATGTTCGCGGCGCAGTACTACCGCTTCAACAAGCCGAACCGTTGGATCAACTCCGGCGGCCTGGGCACCATGGGCTTCGGTTTCCCCGCGGCGATGGGCGTCAAGTTGAACTTCCCGGAGGCCGACGTGGCCTGTGTCACCGGCGAAGGCAGCATCCAGATGAACATCCAGGAGCTGTCGACCTGCCTGCAGTACGACCTGCCGGTGAAGATCATCAACCTGAACAACGGTGCCCTCGGCATGGTTCGCCAGTGGCAGGACATGCAGTACAGCAGCCGCTACTCGCACTCGTACATGGAGTCGCTGCCGGATTTCGTCAAGCTGGCCGAGGCCTATGGTCATGTGGGCATGCGCATCACCGACCTGAAAGACCTCAAGCCGAAGATGGAAGAAGCCTTCGCCCTGAAGAATCGCCTGGTGTTCCTCGACATCGCCGTGGATACCAGCGAGCACGTGTACCCGATGCAGATTCGCGGCGGTGCCATGCGTGACATGTGGCTGAGCAAGACGGAGCGGACCTGACCATGCGCCATATCATTTCCCTGTTGCTGGAAAACGAACCAGGCGCCCTGTCGCGTATCGTTGGCCTGTTTTCCCAGCGCAACTACAACATCGAAAGCCTGACCGTTGCACCGACCGAAGACCCGACTCTGTCGCGTCTGACGTTGACCACCGTCGGCCAGGACGATGTGATCGAGCAGATCACCAAGAACCTCAACAAGCTGATCGAAGTGGTCAAGCTGGTTAATCTGTCCGAAAGCGCGCACATCGAACGCGAGCTGATGCTGGTCAAGGTCAAGGCCACCGGCGCCCAGCGCGCTGAGGTCAAGCGCACCACCGACATCTTCCGTGGGCAGATCGTCGATGTGACCAGCAGCGTCTACACCATTCAGTTGGCCGGCACGAGCGACAAGCTGGACAGCTTCATCCAGGCCATCGGCACCGCGTCGATCCTGGAAACCGTACGCAGCGGCGTCACCGGCATTGCCCGTGGCGACAAAGTACTCAGTATCTAACTCTTTAGCGAACGGCCCACGAGGCCAGACAAACCAGGGGAATTCCCATGAAAGTGTTCTACGACAAAGACTGCGACCTCTCGATTATCCAGGGCAAGAAAGTCGCCATCATCGGTTACGGCTCCCAGGGCCACGCTCAGGCGTGCAACCTGAAGGACTCCGGTGTCGACGTTACCGTCGGTCTGCGTAAAGGTTCGGCTACCGTAGCCAAAGCTGAAGCTCATGGCCTGAAGGTTGCTGACGTGGCGACTGCCGTTGCTGCTGCCGATCTGGTCATGATCCTGACCCCGGACGAGTTCCAGGGCCAGTTGTACCGCAACGAGATCGAGCCGAACATCAAGAAGGGCGCCACGCTGGCCTTCTCCCACGGCTTCGCCATCCACTACAACCAGGTCGTGCCGCGCGCTGACCTCGACGTGATCATGATCGCGCCGAAGGCTCCGGGCCACACCGTGCGTACCGAGTTCGTCAAAGGCGGTGGCATTCCTGATCTGATCGCGGTCTATCAGGACGCTTCCGGTAACGCCAAGAACGTTGCCCTGTCCTACGCCTCGGGCGTTGGCGGCGGTCGTACCGGCATCATCGAAACCACCTTCAAGGACGAGACCGAAACCGACCTGTTCGGCGAACAGGCCGTACTGTGCGGCGGTACCGTTGAGCTGGTGAAAGCCGGTTTCGATACCCTGGTCGAAGCTGGCTACGCGCCGGAAATGGCCTACTTCGAGTGCCTGCACGAGCTGAAGCTGATCGTCGACCTGATGTTCGAAGGCGGCATCGCCAATATGAACTACTCGATTTCCAACAACGCCGAGTACGGCGAGTACGTCACTGGCCCGGAAGTTATCAACGCCGAGTCCCGTGCTGCCATGCGCAACGCTCTGAAGCGCATCCAGAACGGCGAGTACGCCAAGATGTTCATCCAGGAAGGTGCCTCGAACTACGCGTCGATGACCGCCTACCGCCGCAACAACGCTGCCCATGGCATCGAAGTGGTTGGCGAGAAGCTGCGTGCCATGATGCCGTGGATCGCTGCCAACAAGATCGTCGACAAGGCCAAGAACTAAGCCTTCGCGATCTGAAAAAGAACGCGGCTTCGGCCGCGTTTTTTTATGCTCGCGGCAGGCTTCTGGTATAAAGCCCTCTCGTTTGCATGGAGCTGCTGGGCGAACCTCCGACAGTGGCTCCGGTCGAAATTCAACCAAACCCGCTGCAAGGTGTTGTTCATGAACGAACGTCCCGAGGAATCCGGCAAGCCCTCAGAAGAGGAAAGCCTCCTGCCCATCGATGAGCATGTGGAGGAGGGTCATGATGCGGAAGGGCGCAAGGTCCGTCACCGTGGCATCTACCTGCTGCCCAACCTCTTCACCACCGCCGCGCTGTTCTCCGGCTTCTACGCCATCGTCAATGGCATGAACGGCCAGTTCGATCACGCGGCGATTGCCATCTTCGTTGCCATGGTCCTCGACGGTCTCGACGGTCGTGTCGCGCGCCTGACCAACACCCAGAGCTCCTTCGGTGCCGAGTACGACTCGCTGTCGGACATGGTCGCGTTCGGTGTTGCTCCGGCCCTGGTCGCTTTCGAGTGGGCGCTGGGCAGCCTGGGCAAGGTGGGCTGGATGGTCGCCTTCATCTATGTGGCGGGTGCTGCATTGCGTCTGGCTCGCTTCAACACCATGGTCGGCAAGGCCGACAAGCGCTACTTCATCGGTCTGGCCAGCCCGGCCGCCGCCGCGCTGGTTGCCGGTACGGTCTGGGCATTCAGCGACTTTGGCATCAAAGGTTCGAACATGGCGTTCGTCGTGGCCCTGCTGGTGGCGGCTGCGGGAACTCTGATGGTCAGCAACATCAAGTACCACAGCTTCAAGGACCTCGATCTCAAAGGACGTGTGCCCTTTGTCGCAATCCTTGTCGTGGTGCTGGTGTTCGCTGTGGTGTTCAGCGATCCGCCGCGTATTCTGCTACTGATCTTTGTGACCTATGCTGCATCGGGTCCAGTGCAATATTTGTTGCAGTTGCGCCGCCGCAAAGCCGTCGAGTGATGTAATTTCCTGCCGGCTTCGCAGTCTATTGGCGCATCAGTCGCCATTAGCTGCGGAGCCACCATGCTGATCAAGATTCCTGCAGCTTCTGCTGCGCGCGAACACGAAGTTACGCCTGAAGCCCTCTACCTTTCGCGCCGGCAGTTGCTTGCGGCTGCGGGCGGCCTTGCTGCAGCGAGTGCGTTTCCCCTCCAGGCCTCGACCGGGCCCTATACCGATGTGGCGCAAGGCAGCGCTCCGGCATGGTTTGCTGACAAGCTGAAAGATGCGCGCTGGCAATCCTCAAGGGGGGATGAGTCTCTGACCCCCTTCAGCGATGTCACGCAGTACAACAACTTCTATGAATTCGGTACCGGTAAGGGCGACCCGTCGCGCTACGCGGACAAGATGCAGGTCGAGCCCTGGTCCGTGATCATTGATGGCGAGGTTGCCAAGCCGGGGGCCGTGTCGCTGGAGGCGCTGGTACAGCCTCATCGTCTGGAAGAGCGCATCTATCGTCTGCGCTGTGTCGAGGCGTGGTCGATGGTCATACCTTGGCTTGGGTTTCCCTTGTCAGCACTGATCGAGCGGGCTCAGCCGACCTCGCGCGCTAAATACGTTAAGTTCGAAACTCATCTGGCGCCCAAAGAAATGGCAGGTGTACGTTCAGGTTTCTCGCTGATCGACTGGCCTTATAGAGAAGGTCTGCGCCTGGATGAGGCGATGCATCCGTTGACGTTTCTTGCTGTCGGCCTCTATGGGCGAGTTCTACCTAACCAGAATGGCGCGCCGCTGCGCTTGGTCGTGCCGTGGAAATACGGCTTCAAGAGCATCAAGTCCATCGTGCGCATCAGTCTGGTTGCAGAACGGCCCATTACCACGTGGGAGGCGCTGGCGCCGAACGAATATGGCTTCTACGCCAACGTCAATCCCGAGGTCGACCATCCGCGCTGGAGTCAGGCTACGGAGCGGCGGCTGCCCAACAGTCTATTCAATCCCAATGTGGTATCGACTCGCCTATTCAATGGCTATGACGAAGTCGCTCCTCTTTATAGTGGCCTGGATCTGAGGAATAACTACTGATGAGCTATCGCGGGTGGCGGCTCTTGGTGTTTCTGCTTGTCCCGATTCTTCCGTTGCTCTGGCTGTACCAAGGAGTGACCTCGCAGCTTGGGCCCGATCCGGGCAAGGTGCTCGTGGATAACCTGGGATTGGGGGCGCTGGTGCTTCTTCTTGTCACTCTGAGCATGACGCCTTTGCGCAGAGTGAGTGGATGGGGCGGTTGGCTGGCGGTCAGGCGTCAGCTTGGCTTGTGGTGTTTCTTCTATGTGGTGCTGCATCTGTGCGCGTATCTGCTGTTCATCCTCGGCTTGCGCTTCGACCGGTTACTGGATGATGTAGTCGAACGGCCTTACATCATTGTTGGGCTCCTGGGGTTCCTTGGTCTGCTGCTGATGGCTGCTACCTCCAACCGCTATAGCATCCGCCGTCTTGGTGGTCGCTGGCGGCTGCTACACCGACTTATCTATTTGGTGTTGGCTCTAGCGTTGCTACATATGCTCTGGATTGCGCGCTCGGATCTGGCTGAATGGGCGGTGTACGCCATGATTGGTGCGGGGTTGATGCTGGTGCGACTACCGGTAGTTTCGAGACCCCTGTCTGAACTCCCGAAAAAGATGACGAAATCTTTGCAATAAGGTGTTGACGCCGTTTCTGTCTCCCCTATAATGCGCACCTCTTCCGGTGCAGCCGGATCCGAAAACTCCTTAGTAAACAAGAAGTTAGACGAAAATAAAGGTTGCAACGGTGGCGGATTCGAGTA
>NZ_JACVAQ010000004.1 GCF_014851905.1 Pseudomonas sp. PDM14
TCCTTAGTTACCAGCACATTATGGTGGGCACTCTAAGGAGACTGCCGGTGACAAACCGGAGGAAGGTGGGGATGACGTCAAGTCATCATGGCCCTTACGGCCAGGGCTACACACGTGCTACAATGGTCGGTACAAAGGGTTGCCAAGCCGCGAGGTGGAGCTAATCCCATAAAACCGATCGTAGTCCGGATCGCAGTCTGCAACTCGACTGCGTGAAGTCGGAATCGCTAGTAATCGTGAATCAGAATGTCACGGTGAATACGTTCCCGGGCCTTGTACACACCGCCCGTCACACCATGGGAGTGGGTTGCTCCAGAAGTAGCTAGTCTAACCGCAAGGGGGACGGTTACCACGGAGTGATTCATGACTGGGGTGAAGTCGTAACAAGGTAGCCGTAGGGGAACCTGCGGCTGGATCACCTCCTTAATCGAAGACTTCAGCTTCTTCATAAGTTCCCACACGAATTGCTTGATTCACTTGCGAAAAGCGATTGGGTTTACACCCGAGAGTTAGACGATTGGGTCTGTAGCTCAGTTGGTTAGAGCGCACCCCTGATAAGGGTGAGGTCGGCAGTTCGAATCTGCCCAGACCCACCAATTGTCAAGGGATGTGGCCAAGTCCGTAAATGGGGCCATAGCTCAGCTGGGAGAGCGCCTGCTTTGCACGCAGGAGGTCAGGAGTTCGATCCTCCTTGGCTCCACCATTACTCTATAAAATCGCTGAAAGCTCAGAATTGAATGCTTATAAGCAAGCATTGAATTCTGGTCTTTGCGCCAGAACTGTTCTTTAAAAATTTGGGTATGTGATAGAAGTAGACTGGATAATTACTTTCACTGGTAGTTATTCAAGTCAAGGTAAAATTTGCGTGTTCTCAATAATGCAAATTTTCGGCGAATGTCGTCTTCACGTTAGAGACAATAACCAGATTGCTTGGGGTTATATGGTCAAGTGAAGAAGCGCATACGGTGGATGCCTTGGCAGTCAGAGGCGATGAAAGACGTGATAGCCTGCGATAAGCTTCGGGGAGTCGGCAAATAGACTGTGATCCGGAGATCTCTGAATGGGGGAACCCAGCCATCATAAGATGGTTATCTTGTACTGAATACATAGGTGCAAGAGGCGAACCAGGGGAACTGAAACATCTAAGTACCCTGAGGAAAAGAAATCAACCGAGATTCCCTTAGTAGTGGCGAGCGAACGGGGACTAGCCCTTAAGTTGATTTGAGATTAGCGGAACGCTCTGGAAAGTGCGGCCATAGTGGGTGATAGCCCTGTACGCGAAAATCTCTTATCAATGAAATCGAGTAGGACGGAGCACGAGAAACTTTGTCTGAATATGGGGGGACCATCCTCCAAGGCTAAATACTACTGACTGACCGATAGTGAACTAGTACCGTGAGGGAAAGGCGAAAAGAACCCCGGAGAGGGGAGTGAAATAGATCCTGAAACCGTATGCGTACAAGCAGTGGGAGCCTACTTTGTTGGGTGACTGCGTACCTTTTGTATAATGGGTCAGCGACTTATATTCAGTGGCGAGCTTAACCGAATAGGGGAGGCGTAGCGAAAGCGAGTCTTAATAGGGCGCTTTAGTCGCTGGGTATAGACCCGAAACCGGGCGATCTATCCATGGGCAGGTTGAAGGTTAGGTAACACTGACTGGAGGACCGAACCGACTACCGTTGAAAAGTTAGCGGATGACCTGTGGATCGGAGTGAAAGGCTAATCAAGCTCGGAGATAGCTGGTTCTCCTCGAAAGCTATTTAGGTAGCGCCTCATGTATCACTCTGGGGGGTAGAGCACTGTTTCGGCTAGGGGGTCATCCCGACTTACCAAACCGATGCAAACTCCGAATACCCAGAAGTGCCGAGCATGGGAGACACACGGCGGGTGCTAACGTCCGTCGTGAAAAGGGAAACAACCCAGACCGTCAGCTAAGGTCCCAAAGTTATGGTTAAGTGGGAAACGATGTGGGAAGGCTTAGACAGCTAGGAGGTTGGCTTAGAAGCAGCCACCCTTTAAAGAAAGCGTAATAGCTCACTAGTCGAGTCGGCCTGCGCGGAAGATGTAACGGGGCTCAAACCATACACCGAAGCTACGGGTATCACGTAAGTGATGCGGTAGAGGAGCGTTCTGTAAGCCTGTGAAGGTCAGTTGAGAAGCTGGCTGGAGGTATCAGAAGTGCGAATGCTGACATGAGTAACGACAATGCGAGTGAAAAACTCGCACGCCGAAAGACCAAGGGTTCCTGCGCAACGTTAATCGACGCAGGGTTAGTCGGTCCCTAAGGCGAGGCAGAAATGCGTAGTCGATGGGAAACAGGTTAATATTCCTGTACTTCTAGTTACTGCGATGGAGGGACGGAGAAGGCTAGGCCAGCTTGGCGTTGGTTGTCCAAGTTTAAGGTGGTAGGCAGAGATCTTAGGTAAATCCGGGATCTTAATGCCGAGAGCTGATGACGAGTCATCTTTTAGATGATGAAGTGGTTGATGCCATGCTTCCAGGAAAAGCTTCTAAGCTTCAGGTAACTAGGAACCGTACCCCAAACCGACACAGGTGGTTGGGTAGAGAATACCAAGGCGCTTGAGAGAACTCGGGTGAAGGAACTAGGCAAAATGGCACCGTAACTTCGGGAGAAGGTGCGCCGGTGAGGGTGAAGGACTTGCTCCGTAAGCTCATGCCGGTCGAAGATACCAGGCCGCTGCGACTGTTTATTAAAAACACAGCACTCTGCAAACACGAAAGTGGACGTATAGGGTGTGACGCCTGCCCGGTGCCGGAAGGTTAATTGATGGGGTTAGCGCAAGCGAAGCTCTTGATCGAAGCCCCGGTAAACGGCGGCCGTAACTATAACGGTCCTAAGGTAGCGAAATTCCTTGTCGGGTAAGTTCCGACCTGCACGAATGGCGTAACGATGGCGGCGCTGTCTCCACCCGAGACTCAGTGAAATTGAAATCGCTGTGAAGATGCAGTGTATCCGCGGCTAGACGGAAAGACCCCGTGAACCTTTACTATAGCTTTGCACTGGACTTTGAATTTGCTTGTGTAGGATAGGTGGGAGGCTTTGAAGCGTGAACGCCAGTTTGCGTGGAGCCAACCTTGAAATACCACCCTGGCAACTTTGAGGTTCTAACTCTGGTCCGTTATCCGGATCGAGGACAGTGTATGGTGGGTAGTTTGACTGGGGCGGTCTCCTCCTAAAGAGTAACGGAGGAGTACGAAGGTGCGCTCAGACCGGTCGGAAATCGGTCGTAGAGTATAAAGGCAAAAGCGCGCTTGACTGCGAGACAGACACGTCGAGCAGGTACGAAAGTAGGTCTTAGTGATCCGGTGGTTCTGTATGGAAGGGCCATCGCTCAACGGATAAAAGGTACTCCGGGGATAACAGGCTGATACCGCCCAAGAGTTCATATCGACGGCGGTGTTTGGCACCTCGATGTCGGCTCATCACATCCTGGGGCTGAAGCCGGTCCCAAGGGTATGGCTGTTCGCCATTTAAAGTGGTACGCGAGCTGGGTTTAGAACGTCGTGAGACAGTTCGGTCCCTATCTGCCGTGGACGTTTGAGATTTGAGAGGGGCTGCTCCTAGTACGAGAGGACCGGAGTGGACGAACCTCTGGTGTTCCGGTTGTCACGCCAGTGGCATTGCCGGGTAGCTATGTTCGGAAAAGATAACCGCTGAAAGCATCTAAGCGGGAAACTTGCCTCAAGATGAGATCTCACTGGAGCCTTGAGCTCCCTGAAGGGCCGTCGAAGACTACGACGTTGATAGGTTGGGTGTGTAAGCGCTGTGAGGCGTTGAGCTAACCAATACTAATTGCCCGTGAGGCTTGACCATATAACACCCAAACAATTTGTGTGTTTGACGGTTGAAGTCGACAAACAAACCGAAAATTTGCAAGACACGCTTTACCTAATCACATACCCAATTAGCTGTAGCGACTAAACACCGAGACAGCAACCGAATTGCTTGACGAACATAGAGCGTTGGAACCACCTGATCCCATCCCGAACTCAGTAGTGAAACGACGCATCGCCGATGGTAGTGTGGGGCTTCCCCATGTGAGAGTAGGTCATCGTCAAGCTCCTATCCCCAAACCCCCAATCCGAGAAATCGGGTTGGGGGTTTGGCTTTGGGCGATGGAAAA
>NZ_JACVAQ010000006.1 GCF_014851905.1 Pseudomonas sp. PDM14
GTGCTGGCGACCGGCTTCGACGAAGGTCTCGTAGGTGCCCTGGACGATGCCCTGGCTGCCGATGTAGATCCAGCTGCCGGCGGTCATCTGGCCGTACATGGCCAGGCCCTTGGCATCCAGCTCGTTGAAATGCTCCCAGCTCGCCCAGTGCGGCACCAGGTTGGAGTTGGCGATCAGCACGCGCGGGGCGTTGGCGTGGGTCTTGAACACGCCGACCGGCTTGCCGGACTGCACCAGCAGGGTCTCGTCGTCGTTCAGGTTGGTCAGGCTCTCGACGATCTTGTCGTAGCACTCCCAGTTGCGCGCGGCGCGGCCAATACCGCCATAAACCACTAACTCCTTGGGGTTCTCGGCCACGTCCGGGTCGAGGTTGTTCATCAGCATGCGCAGCGGCGCTTCGGTCAGCCAGCTCTTGGCGGTGAGCGTGGT
>NZ_JACVAQ010000007.1 GCF_014851905.1 Pseudomonas sp. PDM14
AGTCACCGTCTGCCAGCGCAGCGTTGGTTGGCAGGGTGAAGGACCAGGTGCCATCGGCATTCGGGGTAACGGTGTAGTCGGAACCGTTGACGGTCAGGGTCAGGTTGCCCGAGGTATTGGACGAAGTGCCGCTGAAGGTCGGGGTGTTGTCGGCGGTGGTGGTGATGTCGGCGATGGTCACGGTCGGCAGTACGTCGACAGTGAAGGCGTCGCTGTCATCGGCCTCGTTGCCCTGTGCATCGCTGCCTTTGATGGTGGCGGTGTAGTCACCGTCTGCCAGCGCAGCGTTGGTTGGCAGGGTGAAGGACCAGGTGCCATCGGCATTCGGGGTAACGG
>NZ_JACVAQ010000010.1 GCF_014851905.1 Pseudomonas sp. PDM14
AGGACCAGGTGCCATCGGCATTCGGGGTAACGGTGTAGTCGGAACCGTTGACGGTCAGGGTCAGGTTGCCCGAGGTATTGGACGAAGTGCCGCTGAAGGTCGGGGTGTTGTCGGCGGTGGTGGTGATGTCGGCGATGGTCACGGTCGGCAGTACGTCGACAGTGAAGGCGTCGCTGTCATCGGCCTCGTTGCCCTGGGCATCGCTGCCTTTGATGGTGGCGGTGTAGTCACCGTCTGCCAGCGCAGCGTTGGTTG
>NZ_JACVAQ010000011.1 GCF_014851905.1 Pseudomonas sp. PDM14
ATCACCACCACCGCCGACAACACCCCGACCTTCAGCGGCACTTCGTCCAATACCTCGGGCAACCTGACCCTGACCGTCAACGGTTCCGACTACACCGTTACCCCGAATGCCGATGGCACCTGGTCCTTCACCCTGCCAACCAACGCTGCGCTGGCAGACGGTGACTACACCGCCACCATCAAAGGCAGCGATGCACAGGGCAACGAGGCCGATGACAGCGA
>NZ_JACVAQ010000012.1 GCF_014851905.1 Pseudomonas sp. PDM14
AGGACCAGGTGCCATCGGCATTCGGGGTAACGGTGTAGTCGGAACCGTTGACGGTCAGGGTCAGGTTGCCCGAGGTATTGGACGAAGTGCCGCTGAAGGTCGGGGTGTTGTCGGCGGTGGTGGTGATGTCGGCGATGGTCACGGTCGGCAGTACGTCGACAGTGAAGGCGTCGCTGTCATCGGCCTCGTTGCCCGGTGCAT
>NZ_JACVAQ010000013.1 GCF_014851905.1 Pseudomonas sp. PDM14
TGATGGTGGCGGTGTAGTCACCGTCTGCCAGCGCAGCGTTGGTTGGCAGGGTGAAGGACCAGGTGCCATCGGCATTCGGGGTAACGGTGTAGTCGGAACCGTTGACGGTCAGGGTCAGGTTGCCCGAAGTATTGGACGAAGTGCCGCTGAAGGTCGGGGTGTTGTCGGCGGTGGTGGTGATGTCGGCGATGGTCACGGTCG